>CAMMNR010000001.1 GCA_946498265.1 uncultured Clostridium sp.
GGTGATAATAATTCATCTTTCTTTCTTTTTATTATTACTTTTTCATTTGTTACATTTAATTGTTCATTTGTTGTTTCATTATTTAATGCCATCGGCATTCCTCCTTCTTTTTCATTTTTTTATAATTTTATTTTGTCATATATTTTTTCTATTTAATTTTTTTTACATATCTTTAGAGTTATGGATGAATAATTTTGAATAAAAATTTACATTAAAAATTAAGAATTGATAATAAATTTGAAATTAAAATTTAATATAGAATAAATAGTATAAAAAACGAATAAATCTTATAATTAGATTTAAATAGGAATTTATAAATTTAATTTAAATGATATTTAAATAATATTTAAATTATAAAAATATTGAATTTGTTAGAAATATATAATTAATTTGAATATTTAAATATTAATATAGATAGTGTAAATTAAAGATATCAAACTTACCAAATTAATTAGATTATTTAAGATTAATATATTATATTTGAATTTTTTTATCCTAGATATTTTATAGAAAAAATATATAAGATGTATAGTATAACAACATTTTCTATACAATAAAATTATGTTTATACTATAACATCTTATTTGTTAAAAATCAAGTAAAATCGTTCGACTTTTTTCGACATCACAGGTACATATAATATGTCACTCTTTGATTAATGTTCTTTTTTTTCTTATTCACTTCTTCTGTTCCTCCCATTATAAATTTTTCCATTTGTATAGATTTATATACTATTTCATAAAAATATTATCATTATCGCTAAAAATACGCAATACCTTTATATGTCATTTTTTATTTTAATATCTAATACTATAACTTACTCCTAACATATTACTCTAAAATTAACTAACTAGTTTAGTATTTTTTAATTACCTTCTATTTAATCTTATATATTTTATAATTTATAGAATAAAAAAATATCATCTAGAAATTTCTTAAATGATATTCATTATGATATTCATTAAAAATGTCTCAAAAAGAAACATCCCCATGAGACATTAGTCATCTATTGGGCCAAACAATTCATCAAATTTTGCTTCTAATTCTTTTTGTAAATCATAATCACTTTCATCATCTTGTGGTAAGATTGGAGCGTCTTCAAAATCATTTAAATCTAATAATGGTACATCTTTCTTAGATTCTGTGTTTGTTCCTATTTGCTCTTTATTATTTTCTTGTTTTAGCTCTGGTTTTGTTTCTTTTATCTCATCATCTTCAAATAAGTCATCCAATGATTCTACTTTTAAATTATTTACTTGTTTTTCGTCTTTTTCTTCTACATAAGGATTATATGGATTGTACTTTCTCCATGTACCTCTATCTATTTCTCCTATATCATTGTGACTAATTTCGTACTCTGCTAATTTTTTTGCAATCGTTGGATGTTTGAAATAATAGAATTTTTTAGTTTTTACTGGTCTTATACCTTTAACAAATATAATACAATCGTCTACATCCATTCTTCTTAGCTCGTCAGGTGTCATTAATGCTCTTGCCATTACTTGGTCTGAAACGCTTTTTCCTGTTTTCCAGTTTTGTCTATCACGATTTATAGATATACTATCTCTTTCTATTGTTTTTTCTCCTAATTGCTTTGAGAAATATTCCAATGTTTTATATGAGTTACTTCCTAAGAATAAGTGTGTATCACAGTTACCCATTATTGTTTCATATGATTTTTCATAAACTGCTTCTAATTGGTCTACTGTTTGTAGTATTACACTAAATGATATATTTCTACTTCTTGATGTAGATATTTTTTTATCGAAATCTGGTATTTTACCTATATTAGCAAACTCGTCTAATATGAAAAATGTTTGTTCTTTTAACTTTCCTCCATTTTGGTCTGCATAATCATATAATTGTTGTATCATTTGAGAGAAAAATATCGTTAATAAAAAGTCATATGCTGTATGTGTATCTGATGATATTACATATACTGCTGTTTTCTTACTTCCTATTTCTTCAAAATTTATGGTATCTGTTGATGTTAATTCTGCTATTTCTTTTGAATCGAATTTACCTAGTTTTGATTGTAATGAACTTAGTATTGAACTATATGTTTTTTCTGGTGCTATTTCTATTGATTTATAGTTCATTCTTGCTGGATGGTCATATGGTAATTGACTAATTAATTCTGTTAATAAATTGCTTCCACCATTAGTGTTTGCAGCCCTTACAAGTTCTGCACAACTTGCTAAGTTTTGCTCTTCTTCTGGTCTTGTTGCTATTAAATAATATATTAAAGCTTTTAATAGCATTTCTGCTGAATCATCCCAGAATGGATCACTACTTCCACTATCTGTTTTTTGTCCTTTTACTATTGTATTTGCTATAACATCTACGTCTAATTCAGATGATATATGCATTAATGGATTATATCCATCACTATACTGTGGTCTTACTAAATTTAATACTTTTATCTCATATCCATGTTCTTTTAAATATCCTGCTGTTTTATCATATAATTCTCCTTTAGGGTCTGTAAATACATATGACCCAAGCATTTGATATGCATTTGGAATTGAATATGATGCTGATTTACCAGAACCTGATCCGTCCGACTACTAGAACATTTACATTTCCTCTTTTATCAACTGGTAAATAATTTTCTTCTGCTAGTATTATTCCTTTCTTTCTATCTAGTATTTGATATTGCTCTCCTCTTTGGCTCCAATCACTTGAACCATGCTCAATATCTGTATATTCATTTTTAGGTGCTGATCTAACAAATCCTATAAAGAAAAAAATTGAATAAAATATTGTTACTACTAATAATGTAGAAAAATATGTTTCTATTGCACCTTCTGTGAATATTTTTCCCATAGTTTCAAATGGGTTAGTAATAGATGTCGCAAAAGTTTGTAAGAAAATTTGTATATTAAATTTTCCGTCTGCACTAGCCATATGTGAACTATATGCATATGACGAAACCAATACTATGGCTATTATTACCCATAGTATTGCAAATATTATAAAATTCTTTCTATTTCTTTTAATTGCACCTTCTATTTTGTAATTCATATTTTCACCTACTCTTTTGTTTATATATCTCTATCTTTAGCATCATTAGTTGATTTTTCTCTATCATCACTAGCAGGTATAACCATTCCTTGTGTTAAATCTGTACTTAAAATTTCTCTTTCTGTACTTCCTAATATTATTGTTTTTGTCTTTCCTTTTATATTTTTCTTGAAATCTATTTCCTTATCTCTATCATTAACTGCAAATATTGCTGATACAATCTTAGGTGTGTCATTTAATCCCGCTGGCTTATAAGTCATATCTTTCTTTTTATTATTAGGTTCTGTACCCATAATACTTTCCTCCCTTATTTACTATCTCGTATTTCAAAAGCGAAATATGATTTATATGGCTTTAATTTACATTTTCCTTTTACTTCATTTGTTTTTTCATCAAAATAAAGTACAGGTGTAATCTCTTCTGTTGTTTCTGGGTCAATTATAGATATCGGCCTTTTTAAATTAGGTGTATATTCAAAGTCCTTATACTCTGTTTCTTCTTCTGAATATATTGTTTCATATTTGAAAAGTGTTGGCTTTTTTGTTATTTTTACTTGATTACCAATTAATAATCCAGAATTTATTACCACTTTATCATTACCAAAAGACAAAATGGCAAGTTGATTTCCTTCTTTTTGTGGATTTTCTACATAAAAAGTTTTTCTAGTCAAATCTCCTACTAATTCTTCTGTAGAGTCTAATCTTTCCACTGTATACTTAGGATAATCTTTTAAAAATTCTTTTTCTGTTTTGTTAATTTGATAAATAACTGTTTTTACTCCTTTTGGATCTGTTATGCTAAAGTGTTTACCTTGCATATTGTCCATATATTACCCCCCATTTCTATGTTCCAATCCATAGCTTATCCTTTGTTACTCACTATACTTAATTATAACTTAAAAAGATAGTTTTGTCAACATAAAGTAATGTATTATGATATTTTGCTATTTCTTGGATTAAATTTTGATATTTCATTTAATTTTTCAAATATTTCCTTTTCCTTTGTTGTTAGCTTTTTTGGTACCATAATTTTTACTTCTGCTATTAAATCTCCTCTAGTTCCATTTATATGTTTATATCCCTTACCAGGTATTCTTAATTTTTCTCCACTTTGTATTCCTTGTGGGATATAAACTTTTGTTTCATCGTCTATTGATTGTACATTAGCTCTAGTTCCTAAAGCTGCTTCCCATGGTGTTAACAATAAATCTGTATATATATCATATCCTTCTAACTTAAATTTTTTACTATTTTGAATATTGATCTTTATAAATAAATCTCCATTCTTTCCACCATTTTCACCTAGCTTACCTTGTCCAATTAATCTTATCTTTTCTCCATCTAAAATTCCCTCTGGAATTTTAACTGTAAATGTTTTTATTTTTCCATCTATGCTTTTTAACGATATTTGTTTATCTAATCCATAAAATGCATCATTTAATGTAATTGTTATCTGTGTTTCTATATCTTCACCTTTTATCGGTTTTAACTTATTTTTTTCTTTTACTTCAGCCTTATTATCATCTTTTTGAACATTTCCTAAAAACATATTAATTATTGCTCCCTTTTCTGCTTTTCCAGAAAATGCTTTTTGCTTCTGAGCAAAACGTGAATTCCAAACTCTATCATATTTTCTTTTAGATGCTGGAACTGATAATACTCTATATGCTTCATTTATGTCTTTAATTTTTTCTTCTGCTAGATTATCTCCTACATTAACATCAGGATGATATTTTTTAGCTGCTGCTCTATATGCTAATTTTATTTCTTCTAATGATACATGACTTGTTTCTAAATCTAATATTTTATAATAGTTTTTGTAAATCATTTTTAACATCCTCCCAAAAAATAGGTAGTTTTATTATATCATAAAAACAAAAAAAATCTACACTTTTTATAGATTTTTTATAATTTACAGTTCTTTTATAACCTAATATATTAGTATACAATTAACTTGTAGGTTTAATATATTCTATAATCATAGTAATTGTCGAAAAATTTCGTTAGTTGTGGCTGAAAACTTTCAAAGTTTTCAGCCTTAATTTTTTTTATTTGGCAAGGTCTATTAATTTGTCTAACAATTCACTATAACTTATACCAGATGCCTCAAACAATTTAGGATACATACTTATACTTGTAAAACCTGGCATTGTATTAATCTCATTTATATATATTTGATTTGTTTCATATTCTATAAAAAAATCAACTCTAGATAATCCGCTTCCATCAATCGCTTTAAAAGCTTTAATTGCTTCTTTCCTTATTTCTTGTTCGATATCTTCTGAAATTTTAGCAGGTATCTCTGTCTTTGACTCTTGATTTTTATATTTTGCATCATAACTATAAAACTCATCTGCTGCCTTTATTTCTCCTACGCATGAAGCTATTACATCTTCATTTCCTAAAACTGCACATTCTACTTCTCTTCCATTAATTCCTTCTTCTATTAATATTTTTTTGTCAAATCCAGATGCATATTCTATATATTTTTTTAGATCTTCTATATTTTCAGCTTTATTTATTCCCACACTAGATCCTGAATTAGATGGTTTTACAAACATTGGAAACTTTAAATTGTTAGAAATAATTTTACTTACTTCATTCAAGTCTACAATTTTTTCATTAAATTCTTTATCTATATAAATATACTTTTCCTTATCTTTTCTTATGTACTCATATTTAGCTTGTTTTAAACCTGCTTTTTCAAATATTATTTTTGTATATACTTTATCCATCCCCACACTTGAAGCTAAAACTTTGCATCCAACATATGGTATTTTTAATAACTCAAATAGCCCTTGTATGGTCCCATCTTCTCCATATAATCCATGTAATACAGGAAAAATCAGATCTAAACTTTTTAGATATTCTATGACATTATCTATTTCTTCTATATTACTAATTTGGCTACCAAATTCTATATCTTTATTTTCATATGTATATCTATTCCATTTCCCTTCTTTTGATATATATATTGGATATATATCATATTTACTTTTATCTAAATTTTTCATTATTGAATTTGCAGAAACTACAGATACCTCGTTTTCCGTAGACATTCCACCAAATACAACTCCTATTTTCATTTTACTCATCCTCTCTAAATCGCAAATTTGGTTGAAAAAGATTTAAATTCTTCTTTAACTTTATCAGCCAATTCAAAAAATTTCATCCCATTTGATGCTTTAAATAATATAACATCATTATTTGTAATATTATTTTTCAAAAACTCTATAATTTCATCTTTATTTTCAAAATAATATATATTACTTTTATTCATTCCACAAGCTTCTGCTTGATCCACAATATCTTTTGCATTTTCTCCACTGCAAATTAATATATCAATATTATTTTTAAATACTTCTGCTCCTACATTTTTATGCAATTCCTTTGAAAATTCACCTAATTCAAACATATCACCTAAGACGGCAATTTTCCTATTATCTCTGAAGTTTGCTAAATATCTTAGACTTGCTTGCATTGATTCAAAACTTGCATTATATGCATCATTAATTATTTTGGCTCCATTTGATAATTCAAAAATATCCATTCTTTTTTTAGTAAGTTCAAATGTTTCTATTCCATTTTTTATTTGTTCTCTATTTAGGTTTAAATTTTTTCCTACTAATATAGCACTCATTGCATTTAATATAAAATGTTCACCTGCAACTGGGACATTTATTTTTGTTTCTTCTCCATCTATATCACACTCAAAAGTGCTTCCTTCTATTCCTAAATTAATATTTGCAGGATTTATATCACTTTTTGTATCTATTCCATATGTTTGTATATTGTATTTACTTTTGTTCTTTTCATGCCAATTATGTAATAGGTCATTATCATTGTTAATTATTATTGTTGGGTTTTCGCTACCATCCAATATTTCTAGTTTTGCTTTTAGAATATTTTCCCTTGACCCTAAATTTCCTATATGTGATGTTCCTATATTTGTGATTACACATATATCTGGTTTTGCAATCTTTGACAATAAACTGATTTCTCCAAAATGGTTCATTCCCATTTCCAAAATCATTACTTCTTCATCTTTTAATCTTAATATTGTAAATGGTAATCCTATATTATTATTATTATTTCCTATTGTTTTTAATACTTTATATTTTTGAGCTACAACATTTGATATTATATCTTTTGTACTTGTTTTACCAACACTACCAGTAATCGCCACTACTGGTATATTGTATAAATTTCTTTTGAATGATGCTATTTTATATAATGCTTGTAATGTATCTTCAACTTTTATTATAATTTTATTTTTATATTTTTCTATATCATCTGGTGTAAATTCTATATCTTGAACTATTACACATTTTGCTCCTTTTTCTAAAGCCTCTTTCCAATATTGATTTCCATCAAATTTTTCCCCTTTAATACCTATATATGTATCATCTTGTTGTATTATTCTTGTGTCTTTTGAAAAATTTATGCATTCTGTTTCTTCATCTCCACATACTAGTTCTCCATTTGTTATTTTTACTATATCTTTTACTTTCATATTTTTCATAACCATTTTTCAACCTTTCATATCAAAATTATTTGCTTTATTATATTCTTATTCCTTTAAAATTGCAACAAATAGTTTTTATGTATATAATCTTAAAAAATTTCCGTTACAAATGTACATCGCAAAAATTTAAGGAAAGCAAATTATTTGCCTTCCTTTATTTTCACAAAACCTATTTATTTTCTACTGCTCTATTTGCTATTTCTATAGCCTTACTTACTATATTTCCACAATCTTTTGAAGATACGTTTTCCCAACTACCTCCATCTTTTTTTACTTGGTCATATACTCCTAATTCTTTTGCTATTTCTTCTCTTAAGTTTTGAGATATTAATTTACTATTTCTAGACATATTGTCCTCCTTATAGTATTTTAATTAATGAAATTTTCATTTCATTAATATTATTATTTACAAATTATTATATTTTATTTAGTATTTTTTTGTTTTTTATAACATTTTTCTCCAAAATATGATATAATATTTATGATATTTATACTTATTTACAAAGGAGATTTAAATGGGCGTAAATAATAACGTTTTAGAGAAGGAAAAAAATTCAGAAAATAGTAATGTTTCTGAAAAAAATAATAATTTAGAAAATAACGAAATCATTAAAGAAATTGATAATTCAAAAAATAAAATAGATATTGTTGAATCAGACACAGTTAATAGTGAATTCAAACCTTTAAATAATTCGAAACCTACAAGTATTATGACAATTTTTACAATATTAGTAATGGTTGTATTTAGTATAATTCTTATTTTAATTATTGGTTTTACTGCTTATAATTTTTTTAATACTAAAATAGTTTCTGGAGTTTATATAAAAGGGATTGATGTTTCTAATTTGAGCAAATCTGATGCAAAATATCAAATAGATAATTTAGTTTCACAGAATTTGCCTGATGAAATACAACTTAAGCATGATGATTTCATTGCTACAGTTTCTCTTTCTCAAATGGAAACTCAATTTGATACTAAAAATGCAGTTGAATCAGCATATCTAATCGGTAGACAGGGAAATATTTTTGAAAATAATTTATATGTTTTAACCACTATGTTTAGTCATGTAAATATAGAACCTACAGTAAGAATTAATGAAGATTTATTAACAACATATTTGGATAGCTTGTCTTCACAGTTACCTGATACAGTTATTCAAAGTAGTTATTATATAGAAGGAAATAATTTGATTATTACTTCTGGTTCAGAAGGTCATGTAGTAGACATCCCTCAAACCATTCAAAATATAAAATCTGCGGTTTCAGATTTCTCATGTAAAGATACTCCTGTTGAAATCGCTGTAAAAACTGAACAACCTCAAGCTATTGATATAGAAAAAATTCATAATGAAATTTATAAGGACCCTGTAGATGCTTATTATACCCAAAATCCTTTTATGGTATACCCTAGTGAAAATGGAGTTGATTTTAATATTTCAATAGATGAAGCTAAAGCAATAATTGCTGAACCTAAAGAAGAATATACTATTCCTCTAAAATATACAACTCCAAATGTTACAACAAATATGATTGGAACAGAAGCTTTTCCAGATTTATTATCAACATTCTCTACAAATTATTCTACTAGAGACACTGATAGAACTACAAATTTAAGATTAGCTGCTAATAAAATTAATGGAACTGTTTTAATGCCAGGAGAAACTTTTTCATATAATCAAGTAGTTGGTGCTAGAACCATTGCTGCTGGATATAAAGAAGCTCCTATATATGTTTCTGGAGAAGTAGTTGATGGACTAGGTGGTGGTATTTGCCAAATAACTTCTACATTATATAATGCTGTTATATATGCAAATCTTGAAATTGTAGAAAGGTCAAATCATCAATTTGTACCTTCATATGTTAGTGCAAGCCGTGATGCTACAGTTGTTTATGGTTCAATAGATTTTAAATTTAAGAACAATAGAGACTATCCTATAAAACTAGTATGTTCTGTATCTGGTGGTGTTGCTAATTTCCAAATTTTTGGTATGAAAACTGAAAACGATTATGAAGTTGAAATATCTTCTTATCAAACTGGTACAACTGCTACAGCTATTTATTCTGAAGCATATAAGATTTTAAAGAAAAACGGACAAGTAGTAAGTAAAGAATTATTATCTAAAGATACATATAAAAGACATTAAATTTCTAGTAACTATATTTTTATTTAAAAGACAAGTAATTATAATTTTTAAATTAATTAAAATATATACTTTGCCATAGTACTATTTGAGAATTTTTTAAGTTTTGATGGAAATTAATTGAATTAGAAACTATTAATAAATTTTAGAACAATAGCGGGTTTTATTTAAACTTTCTTTATTTATAACAATTTAAAACCCGCGTCATTGTTCGTGTGCCAAATTTTACGTAAGTTAAAATTTGTGTACATTTGTTAGAAAATTCTTTTATCTAATAGGAATTTCGAAGAAATTTCCTATTAGATAAAAAGAGTTCAAACATCCTTGTTTGGAAGGGTGCCATAAAATTTATTTATAGTTTCTTTGAAAATTATATTGACAGATAAACTTAAAAAATTATCAAATAATACTATGGCAGAATAATAATTTATAATTACTTGTCTTTTAATTTTTTTCTACATTGTAAGAGTCCCATTAGGAGTATCTTTAATTATTAATATATCTTCTTCTCTAGCATTTTCAGCATTAATATATACTAAAAATTCTTGATCATCTATTTTACCTTTAAACTCATAACATAATATTTCTGATTGCCATTCTGTTGGAATTACTGCCAATCCTTCACTTTCTATTTGAATTTCCTTATTCAAATTTTTCTTTGCCTCATCCAATGTGATTTTTACATTATCAATGTTTCTTTCTTGATGATTATTCAAATATCCACTAGTTTCTACTCCTAAGATTTCTCCGTCATCAAGAGCTACTTTTACTTTTATTAAATCTGGATACATTATAACATTATTTTGAGTTGAAGCATAATTTATTGTTACTATTCCCTCTTGTTTCAAATAATATGTTTCCTTCATATTAGGAAATCCTATATTATTTAGATACTCTTTTCCTTTTTCATTTGCTTCTTCTTGAGAAATTATTTCCGCGCTTACTTCTCTATTTGAGTTCATATAAACTAAATGTCCACCTTTTTTTGATATTGCTACATTTATATTTTCTTCATTATTTGTTTTTACAGAAAAGTCATAAACTGGTATTGTTGCATTTTCTGACAACCCTAAACTAGAAAATTCCTGTACATCTTTTCCACTCAATATTTCTTCTACTTTTTTCTTTGCTTCATCTTCTTCTATATCATCGCCTGTTAAACCTCTTTTCTCACTACTTGTTAAATGTTCTGAAAAAGCACCATCATATATTAATCCTGAATATTCATGAAAATTTTCTTCTAAATTACTAAAACTTTCTTTTGAAACATTATCTACTTGTTGTGCAAATGCTACTGTTCCTTTATCTGTTAGCTCTTTCCAACTAAATCTTCCAGAGTTTAAATCTTCAGATAATTGATTTAATGTATTTTCTAATTCTACACTATATCCATGTAATTCTTTTAAATTATTTAAATCATCTTCAGTTAAACTTTCATCATAAATATTTTTTCTTGATAAAGAATAACTATAATCACTAACCTGATTTAAAAATTTCTCTGTATTTTCTAATTCTTGACTTTCTATCGGAAGTCTTGCCAAATATGCTTGTGCAAGATTTGCTTCCCTCCATAAACTAGTCAAAGTTTCTGCTCCATGTTCTGGAGTCGTTGATATTAAAGACTTAGCTAAATATGTTTCCACATTTTGTACATAATCTACTAATTCATAAAAAGCCATATTATATGAATTTTCTGCTGCTTGTTTGTATTCTTTTTGCTTTATAAAAACAGTGAATCCTAAAATCACTGCTATAGCAAACAGTCCAACAATTACACTAAGCATATGTTCTTTTTTCAATCTATTTTTCCATTCTACTAATTTATTCATTCAAATCTCCTCCTAAATTTGTGCCAAGAGGGACGGGCTATTTTGACACAAAATTATCATTTTAAAAACTTTTTCATTTTTTGGATATCAATGATTTCCTACTTACAAAAACGATGTTTCCCTATAGTTTTTACATGTGGCCTAGACCATATCCACTTATTTGTTGCTGTATCTGGATTAAAATAATATATACATCCTCCTGTTGGATCCCATCCATTCATTGCGTCTCTTGCTGCTTTATATACTGTTGACCCTTCGTCTATTGGAACATTAATTTGTCCATCAGCTACTGCCGTAAATGCTCCTGTTTGATATATTACTCCTGCTATTGTATTAGGAAATTGAGAACTTTTTACTCTATTTAATATAACAGCTCCAACTGCTACCTGCCCCTCATAAGGTTCTCCTCTTGCTTCTCCATTTATTGCTCTTGCCATTAATTGTATATCTGAATTATTTGACCCAGCTGCGTAGCTGATATTTGTATTTTCTTTATCATTTCCTATAACAACAGAAAATATAATTAATGTTAGAACTGATATTATAATTAATATTATTTTTAATAATCTTTTCAAATTATCACCTTTTTCCAAAATTTATATTCTCTCATAATTATTTTGGATTTTTTTTTAGAATTTATTCCATTTTTTGAAAATTTGTATTTTTTATGCTAAAATGGTAAATGTAAAACATTTACGAAAGCAATAATATTTTAAATCAATATATTGCTCAAATGGAGGTTTTTATATAATGAAAATTTTAATTTTTTATGCATCATATGGTGGTGGACATTTAAATGCTGCAAAATCTATTAATGAATATATTATCAATAATTATAAAAATCACGATGTTAAAATGATAGATTGTATGAAATATGTAAATAAAACTATTGAAAAAGTTACAACTGCAGCTTATCGCGAAATGGCAAAAAAAGTTCCATGGGCATGGGGAAAAATATATTCTGATTCACAAAAAGGTCCTTTAGCTCATATTTCAAGTAGATCTAATAAAATTTTAGCAATAAAATTATTAAAATTATTAAGAGAAGAACAACCAGATTTAATTATTTCTACACATCCTTTTGGAAGTCAAATGTGTAGTTACTTAAAAAGAAAAGGTAAAATAAATGCTAAAATTGCAACAATTATGACAGATTTTGCTCCACATGATCAATGGCTTGTAGGAAATGATTTTACAGATTTTTATTTTGTTGCACATGATAAAATGAAAGAATATCTAGTTGATAAAGGAATACCTGACTCCAAAGTATTTGCTACTGGAATACCTTTGTCTAGCAGATTTTTAAAAAAATATAATAGAAATGAAATTTTAAATGCTTTTTCTTTGAAAGATAATAAATTAAATATTTTATTTTTTGGTGGTGGGGAATTTGGACTTGGCAAAACTAGAACATTTAATATTTTTGAAAGTTTTGTTCAATACTGTAAAGATATGCAAATAGTCGCTATAGCTGGTAAAAATCCAAAAATGAAATTAGCTTTTGAAGAGATTGTTGAAAAAAATAATGCAACTGAAAGAGTTAGAGTATTACCTTTTACCGATAAAGTTCCTGAATTGATGAATATATCAGATTTAGTTGTAACAAAACCTGGTGGAATGACAATAACTGAAAGTTTAGCTTGTAACCTTCCTATTGTAATTATTAATCCTATCCCAGGTCAGGAAGAAGAAAATGCTGAATTCTTGGAAAGCAAGGGTATTGGATTGTGGATTAAAAAATCTGATGATGTATTACAAGTATTAGAAAATTTATTTTCTAGCCCTGATATGCTAACAAAAATGAAAGAAAATACTAAGCTTTTAGCAAACGTTAATTCTACAAAGGATATTTGTGAAATATTATTATAAAAGAAGCACCTATTCAGATGCTTCTTTTATAATAAATTCGCCATTAAATACAAATATTTCAAAATATTGCGTTTCCTGACGAATCTCAGGCGGAATGACAATTCTTCCCCTATCATCCACTTTCACCAAACCTATGATTTTGCAATTCTTTGTGTTTATAATTTTTCTTAGCTTAATCATAGTTTCCTCTTCTCCTGGGCAAATGGCAAGAATTTTTTCATCAGTAAGATTTACAAATTCCATCAACATAGATGGCAATTGTAATCTATTCTGATTATCTATCTTCCGCACTATCTTATTTTTCATGCTTTTTCCTCCTGGAGCTTAGTTATTATGTAAATAATTTTATCACAATTTTAGCTATTTTTCAAGTGTTATAACTCTCTTCTTCCTTCTAAAGCCTTAGTTAAAGTAATTTCATCTGTATATTCTAGATCTCCCCCAACAGGAATACCATGTGCAATTCTGGTTACCTTTATCCCTAAAGGTTTTATTAATTTTGATATATATATTGCTGTTGCCTCTCCTTCTACTCTTGGATTAGTAGCAAGAATAACTTCTTTAACATTTCCATCCATTAACCTAGACAATAATTCTTTTATTTTTATATCATTTGGCCCTATACCATTCATTGGAGATATAGAACCATGTAAAACATGATATACACCTTTGAATTCATGTGTTTTCTCCATAGCTACAATATCTCTAACATCTTCTACTACACAGATAGAAGTCGTATCTCTTTTAGGATCTGCACATATTGGGCATGGGTCTGTATCTGAAATATTAAAACATTTACTACAATATTTTAAATTTTTCTTTGCATTTAAGATTGAAGATACAAATTCATTTATTACTTCATCAGAACTATTTAATATATAAAAGGCTAACCTTGCTGCCGTTTTATGCCCAATACTTGGTAATCTTTCAAAACTTTCAATTAACTTTTCTATTGATGGTGAATATAATGACATTTTTTCCTCCATTTTCTTAGCTTAAATAATTTTTCCACTTTTTGACTCGTCCTCAAAATAATAATAGGGAAAAAAAAGGGCGTCCCCTTTTTCCCTACATAAGTCCTGGTATATTGAATTTTCCTAATTGGTCTGCTTGAGCTGAATCTACTTTTCTTAATGCTTCGTTTATGCATGTCAAAATTAAGTCTTCTAACATTTCTACATCTTCTGGATCTACTACTTCTGGCTTTATTTTTATTTCTTTTATTTGTTTATCTCCTGATACTTTTGCTTGTATAGCTCCTCCACCTGCTGTTGCTTCAAATTCTTTTGTTGCTAATTCTTCTTGAGATTTTTGAACATCTTCTTGCATTTTTTTTGCTTGTTTCATTAGACTATTTATGTTCATTCCTCCAAATCCTCCCATTCCTCCTGGGAAACCTCCTCTTTTTGACATATAAATTCTCCTTTCTATTTGATATATTTTTATTTCTTATAATTAATTATTATATCTTAAATTCAATTTTGATAATTAGTTCATTGTAAAAGGTATATCTGATTTATTTGCTAAATCTCTAATTTTTTCATCACTTGTCGTTTGGACTTTTTGCGGTCCATTATTTATCATATATTTTATATTCATATGCTTTCCACATGCCATTGAAACCATATTAGATATTTCTCTAACATTTTCTTGCTTTTCAATTACTGCTTTTCCAAATGAATTTAATCCATTTGGAAATTCAATTCCTACTGTCATATCATTGATTTCTATAGCTTTACTATTCATTAAATTTGTATATAAAACTATTTTTCCATTGTTCTTTAAATCTTTTAATATTTGTGGCCAGTATTCTTCTGCTTTATTTGAATAATTTTTATTTTCTTTCTTAACACTTTTTGCTATTTTAGATTGTTCAGTTTTACTTGGTTCTACATTTATACTATTTTCTGTTACACTTTTTTCTGCAACATTTCTACTAAAATAATTATTATCATTATTATTTATATTAGTCACATTATAAATTTGTGAATTTCTATTTTCACTTTGTTTTTTCAAATATTTTTCTATTCTTTCAATTCTTTCTTGAATATCATCTGAAACATAGCTTTGTTCATTACATAGTTTTATTATTCCTGCTTGGAACATTATAGTTTTTTGAGTTGACCATTTTATATCATTTTCTAATTCTGATAATTGATATATCAAATTAACCAATTTTTCTTTTGATACTTTATCAGATAAGTCTTTTATATCTTTTAATTCGTCTTCATTATATAAGTCTAATTTTTCAGTTGATTTATATACTAAAATATCTTTTGTATATTTTATAATTTCCCATAAAAAATTAATAATATCTTTTCCATCATCTAAGACTTTTTGTATTACTTCTAATGCTCTATTAACATCATATTCAACTACTGCTTCTACTAAACCATGTATAAAAGTTGTTTTAGGAATACCAACTAAATCTTTTATTTTATCTTCATCAATTTTGTTATCTCCATCTTGAATACATCTTTCTAAAATTGATAATGCGTCTCTCATGGCCCCTTCAGATAAAACAGCAATCACATTTAAAGCATTTTTTGATATCTCAATATTACTTTCTTTACATACTATTTCTAGTCTTTTTATAATATCTTCATTTGATATTCTCTTGAAATCAAATCTTTGACATCTTGATAAAATTGTTGCTGGCAATTTTTGTGGTTCTGTTGTCGCTAAAATAAATTTTACATGTTCTGGTGGTTCTTCCAATGTTTTTAATAAAGCATTAAATGCTCCTGTTGATAACATATGCACTTCATCTATAATGTATACTCTATACTTCGCTTTAGTAGGTAAAAAGTTAACTTCTTCTCTTATACTTCTTATATCTTCTACACTATTATTTGAAGCTGCATCCATTTCTACTATGTCTGTCAATGAACCTGAAATTGCTCCTTTACATATTTCACATTCATTACATGGCTCTCCATCTTTTGGATTTAAGCAGTTGATTGCTCTTGCAAGTATTTTAGCTGCTGATGTCTTTCCTGTTCCTCTACCTCCATTAAATAAATATGCATGCCCCACTCTATTTGCTATTATTTGATTTTTCAATGTTTTTGTTATATGTTCTTGACCTACCATTTCTGAGAAATTTAAAGGTCTAAATTTTCTATAAAGAGCTGTGTACCCCATAATTTCACATCCTTTATACTATAAAAAATGGTAGATACCTAATCCCTCTATGGAAAGTACTCCACATAAAGATGACTACTTATTGCTGCTTCCTTCCGGACCTGACAAGGTTCATAGGTCTTTATTGGATTACTCTCCATAGAAAGATTAAATTTCTTACCATTTGTATTATATAATTATTTTTAATTTTTATCAAGTGGTATTTTCAATAATGTTAATTTTTAATTCTCTTAAATACAAATTTACTCATATCTGTAAATTCTTTTGATGTAACTCCATTATTCACAACATCATCTACAGGTAAATCTAATTCTACATTTGTTTTAAACTCTTTTCCATCTTCTAATATTATACTTAAATCAAATTTCAAATTAAATTTCAAGCTTTCATTTGTAATATTTGCTTTTTTCAATAATTCATTATGATTAATAGTATCTTCATCAGACCTATATTCTGTTAAATTATCATTTGAACATCTAAAAGCTATTATTCCTCCTTGGTTAGAAACTTGCATTGTTTTTATATCATTTATCAATTCTCCTATATATTCTAACCTATCTACCTTATTTTTTTCACTATATTTGAATATAACATTTTCTTCTTCAAATTCTGGTTTATATATTTTTATATTATCTTTCATTTGTCCTTCTATTGTAAAATTGTCTATTACTATATTTTTTATTGCTTCTGTTTCCTTGTAGTTTTCATTTTTATCAATATATATGTATATATCATTGTTTTGATAAATATCAAATGCCCATTTATTTTCCCCTGCATCTTTATCAATTCCTTCAGATGAACTTATAACAGTTATCTTAGTTAAATTAAATGGCATATTTGTTTCCCCTTCAACATTATATCTTAAAATTAACATGCCAACTATAAACAATATTACAACTATTATTAATATCGTCATACATACATGAAAATATCTTTTATTAACTAAATTTCTTATTTTTTCTCTCATTGTTCCCCCATTAATTGCTTATATTTTTCTTTTTACTTTCTCTCAATTCCTTAAAAAAAACTTTTAAAATTTTTTCACAATCATCTTTTAAAACATTTTTTTCTACCTCTACATTGTGGTTAAATTTATAATCTTCAAAAAGATTTAATTTAGAACCTGCTGCTCCCGTCTTTTCATCTAATGTTCCTATATATATTTTCTTTATCCTTGAATTAATTATTGCTCCTGCACACATAGGACATGGCTCTAATGTAATATACATTTCACAATCTAATAATCTCCAAGAATTTAACTTTTTACTTGCTCTTTGTATTGCAATAATCTCAGCATGCTTTGTTGTGTCTTTTTTTAATTCTTTTAGGTTATGTGCTTTTGCTATAATTTCTCCATCTTTTACTATTACACATCCTACTGGTATCTCTAATTTTTTATATGCTTTTTTTGCTTCTTTTAGGGCTTCTTTCATAAATTTTTCTTGCATTTTGTTTTCTCTTTCTTTTTAATAAATTATGGTCTGCCCAGAGGGACTCGAACCCCCATCGGTCGCTTAGGAGGCGACTGCTCTATCCTGCTGAGCTATGAGCAGAAATAAAACTTAAGAAAATTTTCAAACATATTATAATATATTTAATTCTAAAAATCAACTTTTATATTATATAGGTAATCTCTTTAACTATTTTTATTATTATCTTTCTCTCTTGACATCTTCTGATATAATAAAATAGGTGATAAAAATGCAAAGAATATTAAGTTATATGAGAAAAGCAATCGAAGAATACAAAATGATAGAAGAAGGAGATAAAATTGCTGTTTGTTTGTCTGGTGGAAAAGACTCAATTACAATGCTTAATGCACTAAAAGCATTACAAAGATTTTATCCTAAAAAATTTGAATTAATCGCTATAAGCATAGATCCACGGATTTGAATTCTTTGATACTACATTTTTAGAGAATATTTGTAAAAATGTAGATATACCTTTATTTATTGAAAAAAGCAATGCAAAGGAAATTGTTTTTGACATTAGGAAAGAAAAAAATACTTGCTCATTATGTGCCAATATCCGTAGAGGTGCCATCAATTCTGTGGCTATAAGAGAAGGGTGTAATAAAATTTCTTTAGGTCATAACCAAGATGATGTTTTAGAAACTTTTCTTTTAAATCTTTTTTATACTGGAAATATTAGTACATTTGCACCTGTAAGTTATATGGACAGATCTAAAATAACTTTAATAAGACCTCTAATTTACACACCTGAAAAAGATATTAGAAGGTTTGTTAGAAGAAATAATATAGAAGTTATGAAAAAAGTTTGCCCTATGGATGGAGTTTCTAAAAGAGAAGATATGAAAAATTTAATTATTTCTTTAACCAAAGATATACCTATGGTTAGAGCTAATTTATTTGGTGCTATTCAAAGAAATATTTGGGGACGTTCCTCTAATCCCTAAAATTAGGGATTAAAGGAACGTCCCCATCATAGCATTTTTTAATTTTTCCAATTTTTCTTGTGCTTCTTTTTCTGAACCACCTTTTACTCCTATATATAATTTTATTTTAGGTTCTGTTCCAGATGGTCTTATACAACACCAATTATTATCTTCTAATTCATAATATAAAACATTTGATTTTGGTAATCCTGTTTTTGTTGTCTCTCCTGTTTGAATATCCTTTACTATATCGTTTTCAATATCTTTGAAAACTAATACTTTATAGTCACCAATTTTTTCTATTTCAGTTTGTCTCAATTTTGTCATCATGTCTTTTATTTCTTGTGCACCTTTAGCACCTTCTCTTACAATTGATACTTGTGCTTCTTTATAATATCCATATTTTTCATATATGTCTATCATAGCATCCCATAGTGTTTTGCCTTTAGATGCATAATAACATGCAGCTTCGCAAAGTGCCATTACTGCAGCTATTCCGTCTTTATCTCTTGCATAGTCTCCAATCAAGCATCCATAGCTTTCTTCAAATCCAAATACATATTTTTTATCTTGATTTTCTTCTGCTCTTCTCATTACTGCACCTATATTTTTAAAACCTGTTAGAACCTCTATACATTCTAGCCCATAGTATTTTGATATAGCTTTTGCAAGTTCTGAAGAAACTATAGTTGTTATAAACATTCCATTTGATGGTAATATTCCTTTTTCTTTCATTTGTGATATTCTATATTCTGCAATTAATAAAGCTGACATATTTCCAGTATAATTCATATATTCGCCAGTTTTTGTATCTTTTGCATAAACTCCTAGTCTATCTGCATCTGGGTCTGTTGCTAAAACTACATCTGCATCTACTTTTCTTGCCAATTCTAATGCTAATTTAAAAGCCTTTGGATCTTCTGGATTTGGATAATCTACTGTTGGAAAGTTTCCATCTGGATCTTTTTGCTCTGGCACTACATACACATTTTCCATACCTAACTCTTCTAATAATCTTTCAGAAATTGTATTTCCTGTTCCATGTAATGGTGTATATACAATTTTCAATTTTTTTCCTTGTTCTTTCATTATTTCTGGATTTAAAATATGCTCTTTTAATATCTTTATATATTTTTCATCCATTTCTTGTCCAACAATATTTAATAATCCTTTATTAATTGCTTCTTCTTTTGAAATCTCTTTTATTTCTTTAAAATCTTTCACATTTCTTACTTTATTTATTATCTCTGTATCTCTAGGACTAACTATTTGTGAACCATCATCCCAATATACTTTATATCCATTATATTTTGGTGGATTATGACTAGCTGTAATCATCACTCCTGCTGTACATTTTAATTGTCTTACTGCAAATGATAATTCTGGTACAGGTCTCAAATTCTCAAATAAATATGCTTTTATTCCATTTGCACAAAAAATTAATGCTGTTTGCATTGCAAACTCTTTTGACATTTTTCTTGAATCGTAACTAATTGCTACTCCTTTTTCTTCAGTTTTTTGTTCTAAAATATAATTTGCTAAGCCTTGTGTTGCTTTTCCTACTGTATATTTATTCATTCTGTTTGTTCCAGCACCAATTATTCCTCTTAAACCTGCTGTTCCAAATTCTAATTCTTTATAAAATCTGTCTTCTATTTCAGCTTCATTTCCTTTAATTTCTAATAATTCTTTTCTAGTTTCTTCATCAAATTCTGAACTTTCACTCCATTTTTTGTATTCTTCTAAATAATTCATAAAACCCTCCTATCAAGCAATTTAATGCTCTAATAAAATACTAATTAAAAACCATAAATTGTGTGCTCTGCAAGAGCACACTGATTTTTAATTCACTCATCACAAATTTTCTAAAAAAATTTGTGAATTTCTTCATTGCATATCATTTTATCATAAATGATTTTATAAAGAAAGCCTAAACCTTTAAATTTTCTAAAATATTAACTTTTAATATTGAAAAAAAATATTTTTTATGGTAAACTTATTAACATAATGCTAAATAGCTATGTAAATTTTATCAATTTCTAAGGAGGTCACAGTATGAAACAAACAAACAATTTAGACACTGAAAAATGGGAAATTGAAGTATTCTGTACAGGGACAAAAACTCGGAATGATGGATGTAATAATAGATTATTAATATCTAAAAATGATATATTCATACAATCAGAATCTAAACGTTCTCTACTTCCATTTTCTTACATGACTACATGTCCCTTATGTGGAAGAATAACTAGAATTCCAGACGAAAAACTTCCTTATCAAATAAGGAAAGAAATTATTCGTAAATATCTCGGAATTTAGATTACATTGGAAATATTTCCAATAAAATCTAAAAGACCAACCTGAAAGTTTTAAAATTTCAGGTTGGTTCATTTTTATATCAATATTATTATATAAAATTCTAATTTTTTAAATAGAAATACATACATTTAACAAATAAAATTAATCTAAATGATAAAATTTCTTATATAATTCTCTTGCAGTTTTAGGGCAATCTACACCAACTGAATCTGCATTTTTAACTGGTGCAAATTCTTCTTCTCTCTTAACCCTTAAAATTGCCATTTCATCAACTACACCAAAAGCATCAAAAAGAAATGCTTCAAATTTATATGCATTTGGAGAATCTGGAATAATTATTTCTCCATCTTTATTCATATAAGTAGCTTTCTTAAATGCAACATGATATGGAAGAGGATTTGCTCCCATTCTTTCTACTGCTTCTACACTAAATAAATTGCATAATATATGAGATTCTCCATACAATAATTCTCCATTATCATCTGTAGCTTCTGCCATTTCATCAGTTATTTCTGAGTATTCAATAACATTTGGTCTTCCATTTTTCTTGCAAAAAACACCTACTTTTTCATGTGGATTGGCTTTAACTACTGATTTACATGCAACTGTAACTTTTTTATCAATTGCAATCCCCATTAATACTGGATCAACCATCTTTACTAAACAATTGTCGACTCCTCCTATGAACACCCATTCAATTCCCATGCTTTTCATTCTATCTGTCATTCCACTTTTTACTAGAGATTCATATATTCCTCCATGTCCATCTGCAGCTTGCTTTATAAGTCCTTCTTCATTTAATAAGATTTTTCCTTCTGTATCTATCATTGGTAATTCACCTTGCACAAAGAAAAATATATTTTTATCTTTTTGATAACCAAAATATTTATGTTTTTCAAAAAATTTTATCGTATCATCATTATTTTCCTTACTTGTCATTATAAACCAAGGAATTGTAACACCATATTTTTTACCTTCTTCTTTTAATGAATCACATAATAACTCAAATAAAGATTTATGAGAATCTAAACCTATATCAAAAGTCCCTTTTGGACCATTATGTCCTAATCTAGTTCCTTGTCCTCCAGCCATTGTAACTGCTGCTAATTTCCCTTCTTTTATTGCTTTTTTACCTATATTTTCATAATATTTATATTTTTCATTTAATTTATATTTATCTAAATATTCCATAGGTTCTATTTTTTCTTCTTCTTTTTTATGTTTTTTATTAGTACTTTCATATAAATTTTGTATAAGGTCAAAATCTATATTTTCTATTTCATCTAATAGTTCTTCTTTATGTGGTTCATCTAATTTATCAAAATTATTTAATAGGTGTTCTTGTCCATATTTTTTTAAAATTACTTCTGCTTCTGCTTTTCTTTTGATCATAACTATTTTTCCTTTCCATCTATATTATTTACCATAAAATTACTCCACTAATTGTATATATATATGGAGATGTCCAAATTTCTAATTTAGTTAAAATCTAACTTTCTTTTATTTAAATAAAACAGATAATATAATAATATCATCTGTTTTATAGTTATATACTATTTTTTAAAATTTATCAACACTTTGTTCAGATTTTTTCAATTTCTTTTTCTCCTGATGTATTTAATACTACATTATAATTATCCATTATTTCATCTATATTCTCTCCAATTTCATTCATATCATAACAATCAACTATTTTTACATTATTTGTATCTTGTATCCATTTATCTATATTTTTATTTATGTTTCTTATATAATTTAATTTTCCTTTCACAAATATCAATATTTCTTTATTACTTTTTAAATCCTCTTTTATTTCTTTAAATTTATTTAAATCATCATTTTTCCAATTTAAACTTAATATTTTTTCTTTAACTTCTGTGTTTAGATTTGTTCTTTGTATTAATTCTTCAATTGTGTTTTTTAAGTCATTTTCTGTTAATATTATTATATTTCTATTTTCCTCTAAATTTTTACTTATATATGGTAAACTTTTCATTTCAAAGTGATAATCACTTACAAAAAATGTACATATTTTTTCATTTGTTTTATTATTACTCATTAGCAATTCATCCTTTCAAATTAATAATCATTACGGATATTTAAGTTTTCGTCTTATTGCTTACTGGTAAATTTTACCATTTATTTTTTAATATGTCAATAATATTTCAAATAAAATCGCTCGACTTTTTTCGCAAAATTGTATAAAAAGCTATAAATTGGAAATAATTCATATAAAGAATATTTTTCTAAATAAGTT
Source organism: uncultured Clostridium sp. (assembly GCA_946498265.1). GTDB lineage: Bacteria > Bacillota > Clostridia > TANB77 > CAG-508 > CAG-269. The sequence continues at coordinate 23,503 of CAMMNR010000001.1, forward strand.
TATTGGAGGTAATTTATGAAAAAATTTTTAAATATAATTAAAAATCCCAAGGTAAAAATGGTAATTATTTTAAGTTTTTTACTTTTTATATATACATCAATTTGCGCTTTTTCTTACGCAAATAGTGTTTATAATGACATTCAAAATAGTGTTTTTAGATTACATGTATTAGCAAACAGTGATAGTAAAGAAGATCAAAAATTAAAACTTTTAGTAAGAGATAATTTATTAGAATATATGAACAAATTATGTTCTAGTTGTAAAACTAAAGCTGAAGCGATTGAAATAGTTGAACAAAATAAGGAAGAATTCAAACAAATCGCTTTAGATACTATTAGAAATGCTGGATATTCATATAATGTAAATATTAATATTGGTAATTTTGAATTTCCTACAAAAAATTATGGTGATATTTCATTACCAGCTGGGTATTATGATGCTTTAAGAGTAGAAATTGGAGAAGCCAAAGGACAAAATTGGTGGTGTGTAATGTTTCCTCCATTATGCTTTGTAGATATATCTTCTGGTGTTGTCCCTGAAGATTCAAAAAAACTTTTAGAAGAAAATATGAATGAAGAAGAATTTGCTTTAATTTCTAATGATTCTGATAATAAAATTCAATTTAAATTCAAGTTGTTAGAATTATTTAATGCCTCTGGATTAATAACTGCAAAAAAATAGTTGCAATAATTTTTACTTTATGTTATATTTTAGTTGATATTTTAGAGAAAGAAATTACCTTAAATTAATTTTTACTAATTTATATATAAGTTATATAAGGAACAATCCAAATTACCCTTTTTGGACGCGTCCCCAAAATGGTAATTCCTTTCTCTAAATCCTAAAAGACGAATTATTGGGGGAATTAAAAGTGGAAAAACTAGTAGTAAAAGGTCCTACATCTCTTAAAGGTGAAGTAACAATAAGTGGGGCAAAAAATGCAGCAGTAGCTATATTACCTTCTACTCTTCTAATAGATGGTACTTGTACTATAGAAAATATACCTAATATAAGTGATATACAAATTCTTTGCAAAATTTTAGAATCTCTAGGTTCTAAAATAACATGGGAAAATAAAAACACAATAACAATTGATAATACCAATATAACAACTACCAAAGCACCTTTAGATTTAACTAGCAAATTTAGAGCATCTTATTACATAATAGGTTCTATGCTTGGCAGAATGGGAGAAATCGAAGTAGGAATGCCAGGTGGATGTAAATTAGGAGCTAGACCAATAGATCAACATATAAAAGGTTTTGAACTTTTAGGTGCAAATGTTTCTTTAGAAAAAGGAACAATTTATGCAAAAGCTAAAAAATTAAAAGGTAACTCTGTATATATGGATATTGTTTCGGTTGGTGCTACTATAAATGTAATGTTATCAGCTGTTTTAGCAAAAGGAACTACCATTATTGATAATGCAGCCAAAGAACCTCATGTAGTTGATGTTGCTAACTTTTTAAATACAATGGGAGCTGACATTAGAGGTGCTGGAACTGATGTTATAAAAATAAATGGTGTAGAAAAATTACATGGAGATGCTACATATTCAGTAGTCCCAGACCAAATTGAAGCCGGTACTTTTATGCTTGCAGCTGTAGCAACACGTGGCGATTTATTAATAAAAAATTGTATAACAAAACATTTAGAACCATTAACAGCCAAAATAATAGAAATAGGTGGAAATGTAGAAGATAATGGTGATAGTATTAGAGTTTGGTGTAATAAAAGACCTAATAAGGCAATAATTAAAACTCTACCTTATCCAGGTTTCCCAACTGATTTACAACCCCAAATGGGTGTAGTATTATCATTAGCTAATGGTACTAGTACAATTAACGAAAGTATATGGGATTCAAGATTTCAATATACTGATGAGTTAAATAAAATGGGAGCTAAAATAACAGCTCAAGGAAAATCTGCATTTTTTGAAGGTGTAAAAAAATTACATGGTGCACCAGTATATTCTACTGATTTAAGAGCAGGTGCTGCCTTGGTTATAGCCGGAACTGCTGCTGAAGGAACAACAGAAATATATAATTTACAACATATTGATAGAGGATATGAAAATATAGAAGAAAAATTCAGAAAAATTGGTGCTAAAATCGAAAGAGTTACAGAATAAACAAAGGAAAGAAGAATATTTATGATAAATTTTTGTAGTCTATACAGTGGAAGTAGTGGAAATAGTTTATTTGTTGAGAGTAAAAATACTAAAATTCTTGTTGATGCTGGAGTTAGTAGCAAAAAAATTGAACAAGCATTAAATGATATAAATATTAATCCAATAGAATTAAATGGTATTTTAATAACACATGAACATTCAGACCACGTCCAAGGATTAGGAACTTTTTCAAAGAAATTTAACTTACCTGTATATGTGAATCAGGAAACTTTAGATGCAATGCCCAAACAAAGAGATAAAATTGATGATAAAAATATTAAAAAATTTAGGGTTAATGAAAATTTTTCAATAGGAGATTTAGATATAAAACCTTTCTCTATACCTCATGATGCTGCTAATCCTTGTGGATTTAATATTTTTAAAGATAATAAAAAAATTAGTATTGCAACAGATATTGGACATATGAATAACTATATTTTAAAGAATTTAGAAGAAAGTTTATTTATTATGTTGGAAGCAAATTATGACCCAGAAGTGTTAAAATGTTCATCATATCCATTTAAATTAAAATCAAGAATATCAGGTCCTACTGGACACTTACCTAATGAAATAGCAGGTAAAACAATATCTTATCTATTGAAATCTGGTTTAAAAACTGCTATGCTTGGACATTTAAGTAAAGAAAGTAATTTTCCTGAACTTGCATATAAAACTGTAGTTGATGAATTACTTACAAATAACTATGACGAAAATTCTTTAATGCTTTCTGTTGCAAAACGCGATTCACATAGTAAAATCTTATCATTTTAATGAGGGAGTACATATGTTAAATATTAATATTATTTGTATTGGAAAAATTAAAGAACAATACCTTAAAAGTGCGATAGAAGAATATTCTAAACGTCTTTCAAGGTATTGCAAGTTAAACATTTTAGAACTTCCAGATGAAAAAATTCCAGATAAATTGAATCACAATTTATCAAATGAAATTAAAACTAAAGAATGTAATAATATCATAAATCATTTAAAAAAAGATTCTTGTATAATTGCTTTAGATTTAACAGGAAATGAACTTTCCTCTGAAGAATTTTCTAAAATGATTGAAAATATATCTATGGAAAATAGCTCAATAACATTTATCATTGGAGGCTCTTTAGGATTAACTAAAGAATTATTAAATAAATGTGATAAAAAAATTTGCTTTTCTAAAATGACTTTCCCTCATCAATTAATCAGAATATTTCTTTTAGAACAAATATTTAGAGCATTTAAAATTTCTAATAATGAAACTTACCATAGATAATCTATTATTTTTTGTAGAGAAAATCATTATAACAATATTTAGGGGCTAAATATTTATAATTTATACTTATTTTATATTGGGGGGAAGGTAATTTTTTCTCTACAAAATTAAAAACTTATTTGGTAATTTTCTAATTTTAATCATCAAACTTTTTATAATAATCAATAATATTCACACATAATTATATAAAATAAAATTGTCGTCATATATATTTCATATAATTACATTTTTTATATAATAATAAAAATTTAATAAATTATTTTTTATTTTATTTCTTTTAAGAATTTTTTTGTTAAAATTTTGATTATAACTTTTTTGACAATTAAAAAAATAAGAATAAATAAAATTAATTTAGTTATCATAAATTTGTCCTTTTGAATTAATTTAGATTATTATAATATCAAAATTGCAAAATGTCAAGAAAAAAATTACGACATAATTCGACAAACAGCTACACTGGTCACGATTCCAATAACATCAGCAATTAAAGCAACTGCTAATACAAATCTTATTTTTTTAATTTTTACACAACTTGTATATATTGCAATAGTATATAATGTAGTTTCAGTAGACCCCATTATTGTAGAAGCCATAATTCCTATCTGACTATCAACACCATAATTTTTCATAATATCTGTCGCTATAGCAATTGAACTACTTCCTGAAATTGGTCTAAGCATTGCAAGTGGCATTATTTCTTTAGGAAAATTAATAACATTTAATAATGGAGTAACAAAATTTATTATTAAGTCTAAAATCCCAGAACTTCTTAAAGCACCTATTGCAACAAATAATCCTATTAATGTTGGAAAGATACTCATTGTAATTTTTATTCCCTCTTTTGCTCCTTCTAAAAAATTATCAAAAATTTTTACTTTTTCTAAAACCCCATAAATTACAATTATTAATATCATCAATGGCATAGCAAGATTAGATATAAAATTTACTGTTTGCATTATTTTTTCTCCTTTTTATCTAATTTTATAAAAATTTTAGTAATAACTATCCCTGCTGTAGCTGTTATGACACTTGCTATCCATATAGGAACTACAATAGCTGTAGGATTACTAGAACCCATAGAACTCCTTATTGCAATTACTATTGTTGGTATAATTTGAATAGACGCTGTGTTTATAATTATAAACATTGCCATTGAATCAGATAATATTTCCTTTTTCGGATTTTCTTCTTGCATACTTTTCATTGCTTTTAATCCCAATGGAGTTGCAGCATTTCCTAATCCTAAAATATTTGCTATCATGTTCATTGATATATCTTTTTCTGTTTTTGTACTAATTTTTGGAAAAATTATCCTTATTAATGGTTTTAATATTTTTGTCAATTTATCGATAGCAGATGTTTTATTTGCAATTTGCATAATTCCACACCATAAACACATTGTTCCAAGTAGACTAATCGTTAGATTTATAGCATCATTTACACTATCAAAAACAGAAGAATTCAAATTTTCTAAATTTCCTGAAAAAATTGCGTAAGAAAATGATATTATTATAAAAATTGGCCAAACTATATTTAGCATACTTATCACCTAAATAATTTTATTCTAAAATAGATTTTTTATTACAATTCAATTGACCTGTATATTTATTTATGATATATTACTTCTATAGGATTTGAAGATAACTTTTAAGAAGGAAGGTGTTTTTATGAAGTCAACAGGAATTGTTAGACGTGTAGATGAATTAGGTAGAGTTGTTATTCCAATTGAAATAAGGAATCAATTTAACATTGTTGAAAAAGACCCTATTGAAATTTATGTAGACGGCTCTTCTATAGTTTTGAAAAAATTTGAACCAAATTGCATTTTCTGTGGCAGTACAGAAAATTTATATAACTTTAATGATAAATTAATATGTGAAAATTGTTCAAAAAAAATAGGCAAGCTAAATGAAAAAAATTAAAAATAATATTTTACACTAAAAGTTTTTATTTTTTACCATCTACAACTTTATTGTGAACATTTTTAATTAGTAGATTTTATTTTTAATTATTATAATAATAACTTTTATCTACTATAAAAAGCAGTATCAATAATATTATAAAAATAATTATACTGCTTTTTACATTTTAATCAACATTAATAAATTTTTGGTAAATTTCATTTTTATTTACATTTTTATTTTTTGCTATCTTTTTTATTATTTCTTTTTTTTCTAATCCTTGTTCTTTATAAAAATTATATTGCTCTTCAATACTTAATTTTGCAAAAATATTTTCTTTTTCGTCTTTATTTGCTTCTATTATTAAAACAATTTCTCCTTTAATATCTTTTGCTCTATCAATTAATAAATCTATATTTTCCCTAATAAATTCTTCATGTATTTTCGTTAATTCCCTAGCTAACACTATCTTTCTATTATTCAATATTCCTTTTAAATCTTCTAATGTAGCTAACAATTTATGTGGAGCTTCATATAGAATAACAGTTTTATTTGCATTTTTTATTTCTTCTAATTTATTTTTTCTTAATTTTTTATTTAATGGCAAAAATCCCAAAAATTCAAATTCTTTTGTATCTATTCCAGAACAAATTAATGCATTTATCATTGCACAAGCCCCTGGTATAGGAACTATATTTATATTTTCTTCAATACATTTTTTTATAATTTCTTCACCTGGATCAGAAATTCCAGGAGTCCCCGCATCTGAAACTAATGCTATATTTTTACCATTTTCTAATTCTTTGATTAAAACTTCTGTCTTTATTTCCTCATTATGCCTATGGTAACTTATTAATGGTTTTGAAATTTTTAAATGATTTAATAATTTTAAAGTATGTCTAGTATCTTCTGCTGCTATTAAATCTACATCCTCTAATATTTTTACAGCTCTTAATGTAATATCATCTAAGTTTCCTATTGGTGTTGCTACAATAAATAATGTTCCTTTTTTATTCATTTTTCATTCCTCTTTTTAAATTTATTTTCTTGATTTATCTAATTTTTTCGAATTTATTCTATTTTATTCTATTTTTATCTAATTTTTTTAAATTTAAAAATTAATTATTATAAATTATATCTTTAAAAATTAACTTTTTCTTTACTTTTCTATTTTTTTCAATTTTATTCTAATTTTTTCTATTTTTTGAATTTTTTTAATTATTTAATTTTTTTTATTATAAATTATTTCTTTAAAAATTATTTTTTCTTTATTTTCCTATTTTTTTCGATTTTATTCTAATTAATTCTATTATTTTCATTTCTATTTATTATATATTTTTTTAATTTCTTCAGTATAATTTTTATTTTCATCATAAATATATAAATTTTTTTCTATTTTCAAAAATGGTTTCGCATTTTTTATTCCTTTTATTAAAATCAATTTTGGCGGTTGATCTTTTTCAGAAAAAACAAATCTCAATAACTTAGGTTCTATCTTATAATTCCTCATTATACTTAATATATCAACTAACCTATCTGGTCTATGTACCATATAAAATTCGCCTTTATCTTTTAACATATCTTTTGCTACTTTTATAAAATCATCTAAACTTGCGGTTACTTCATGTCTAGAAATTATTTTTTTATCATTTTCATTTAATATTCCTGAATTCTTCTTTTTATATGGTGGATTAGTTATAACTACATCAAAACTATTTTTTTCATATTTTTTATTTAAATTTAAAATATCTTCATTAATTATTTCGAATCTATCTTTTAAATTATTTAATTCTATACTTCTCCTTGCCATTTCATAGACTTCTTCTTGTATTTCTACTCCTATTACTTTTTTTAACTTAGTTTTTGCACATAAAAGAGTAGGTATAATTCCTGTACCTGTCCCTAAATCCATAATTGTCGTATTATGTTTTATATTTTTAGCAAAATCAGAAAGCAATACACTATCTATGCCAAAACAAAAACCTTCATTATTTTGAATTATTTTAAAATCATTTATTTCTAAATCATCTATTCTTTCATTTTCCTTTAATACTACTTCCATAACTTCTCCATAATTATAATTTTCACTAATAGTATAAAATCTATTTTACAATTTTGTCAATATTATTTTTTATTGTATAAGAAATTTTGGGCACCTAAATCTCTAATTTCATTAACGTACAATTTTATCATTTCATATTATATAATAGATTAAGCTTTTGAAAGGATAAAACAAATTATGAATAAAAAATCAAATTTTCCGAAAAATAAACCTAAAAATTTCACAGAAACTTTTAAATGCTGTAAAAAAAATACAATACATTCATTAAATGAAGTAGAATATTTTTTAAATAATTTTAACCATTTTCTTAAATATGTAAAATTATATAAAATTCTAAAATAGCTTAAAGTGAACCATATTTATTAAATTTCTAACTAATAAATCGGCTCACTTTAAGTTATTCTAAAAATTGTATTTTTTTATTTTTCTCTTTCATAAGCTTCAGCAAATTCTGCATTCTCTTGACCGTTAATTAATATTTTTACTTTATTAACTTCTGTCAATTCTGTTAAAGTATTTACTATACACTTTATCATAATATCTTTTTCTTCTTTATTATAATTCAAAAATTCACTCGAAAAATCTAAATATAAGCAGTCTCCTTCCATATAATATTTTTGAATTTTTGTATTTTCTGGAATTATTTTTTTATTTTTTTCGTTTTTTGGACCTTCAATCAACAAATTAATCAGCTTTTCATATGGACTGTTTATAATTTCATTAATATCAATTAATCTTGCTTCTGGATTTATTTCATTTGTTTCTTTATTAGGAAAATATAAACTTACTATTGTTTGTCTTAACTGTTCTTCTGTTATTTCCTCTTCTGGAATATATTCTTCAACAGAAGTTTGCTCCTGTTTATTTTTTGCATATTTTATTCCAAAATATCCTCCTACTAAAACAATTATTATTAAAATTAGAAATATTAACATTATTTTTTTATTTTTCATTTTTTAAAATTCCTCCTTGTACAAGTTTATCATTATTATATATTATTAACTATCTTTTTGTTTTAGAACTTAAATTTAGTGCCAAAGGGGACGGGCTATTTTGGCACATCTTATATAATAGATTTTAATTTTAAAAAATGTTAAGTACATAAAGTGTGCCAAAATAGCCCGTCCCCTTTGGCACACCCAGTATTTTCCATTTGACAAAACACTGTTTTCCGTATACAATTAAGGTGTTATATATATAAAATTTATGTACAAAAAAGGAGTTTTTGTCATGGAAAATATTTTACATGTTGGTCTTGATGTTGGTTCAACAACTGTCAAGATTATAGTTATGGATGATAACAAAAACACTATATATAAGGATTATCAAAGACATTTTTCAGATACTAAAAATACTGTATGTAATGTTTTAGAAAACTTACTTAAAATGTATCCTTCTAATTCATTTACATTAGCACTTACAGGTTCAGGCGCAATGTCTGCCGCCAAATTTTTAGGAGTTGATTTTATTCAAGAAGTTGTTTCTTGTAAACGTGCTGTTGAGAAATATATTCCTAAAACTGATGTTGTTATTGAATTAGGTGGAGAAGATGCTAAAATAATATATTTTGACCAGTCAATTGAACAACGTATGAATGGTACATGTGCTGGTGGAACAGGTGCTTTTTTAGACCAAATGGCTTCTTTATTACATACAGATACAGCTGGTCTTAATGAACTTGCTAAAAATTATACTACAATCTATCCAATAGCTTCTCGTTGTGGTGTTTTTGCCAAAACTGATATTCAACCTTTAATTAATGAAGGTGCTGCAAAAGAAGATATTGCTGCTTCTATTTTCCAAGCTGTTGTAAATCAAACTATTAGTGGATTAGCTTGTGGACGTCCTATCAGAGGTCATGTAGCATTTCTTGGTGGTCCATTAAATTATTTATCTGAATTAAGAACAAGATTTATTGAGACATTACATTTAAAAGATGATGAAATTATTGTACCTGAAGAAGCTCATCTTTTAGTTGCAAAAGGTGCGGCACTAGATTCATTTGATACAGAAGTTATTACAACTACACAATTAGAACAAAAAATAGAAAATCTAAGAAATTCACATGATAATACCTCTCATCCTTTAGATCCATTATTTAAAACTAAAGATGAATATGAAAGATTTAAAGAAAGACATAATAAAGCAAAAGTAGAAAGAGCAAATATAGAAAACTATTCTGGAGATTGTTATTTAGGTATTGATGCTGGCTCTACTACAACAAAAATTGTTTTAATTGATAAAGATGGTAAATTGTTGTATTCTTTATACGGAAGCAATGAAGGTAACCCTTTAAAAAGTGTTATGAATATGTTAAAACAATTATATAAAGTTTTACCTAAAAAAGCTATTTTAAGATATAGTGGTGTTACAGGATATGGAGAAAAGCTAATCCAAACAGCCCTAAATGTTGACTTAAATGAAATAGAAACAATCGCACATTATACAGCTGCTAAAACTTTTGAACCTGATGTTACAAGTATCGTCGACATTGGTGGTCAAGATATGAAATACATCAGAATGAAAAATGGTTCTATTGATAATATAATGTTAAATGAAGCTTGTTCTTCTGGATGTGGTTCTTTTATTGAAACATTTGCAAAAAGTTTAAACTTAGATATATCTGAATTTGTAAAAGAAGCCATAAATGCTAAACGACCTGTAGACTTAGGTTCAAGATGTACAGTATTTATGAATTCAAAAATCAAACAAGCTCAAAAAGAAGGATATTCTGTTGGGGATATTTCTAGTGGACTTTCATATTCTGTTATAAAAAATGCTATACAAAAAGTTATGAAAGTAAGAGATGTTGAAACTTTAGGAGATCATATTGTTGTTCAAGGTGGTACATTTTACAATGACGCTGTTTTAAGAGCTTTTGAATTAATTGTAGGTAAAAATGTAATAAGACCTGATATCGCTGGACTTATGGGTGCCTACGGAATGGCTCTTTTATCAAAAGAACAATATGAAGCAAATCTTGATATGGAACATGTTTCTACAATTTTAAGAACTGATGATATTGATAAACTAGAAATTAAGGTTACACATACTCGTTGTAATAGATGTGAAAATCACTGTAAATTAACAATAAATAAATTTAGTAATGGGCAAATACATGTATCAGGTAATCGTTGCGAAAAAGGTGCTGGAATTGTTACTAAATCTGAGCCATTACCTAATTTGGTACAATATAAATTTGAAAGAATATTTAATTACAAACCATTAGAAGAAAAAGATGCTCCAAGAGGAACTATAGGTATCCCTAGAGTTTTAAATATGTACGAGGATTATCCATTCTGGTTTACATTTCTAACAAGTTTAGGATTTAGAGTTATACTTTCTGAAAAAAGTACTCGTGCAACATATGAAAAAGGTATGGAATCAATGCCTTCAGAATCTGTATGTTATCCAGCTAAACTTTCACATGGACATATAGAAAGTTTACTAGAACAAGGAATTAAAACTATTTTTTATCCATGTATGCCATATTCAAGAAAAGAATATGAAAAAGCTGATAACCACTATAATTGCCCTATAGTCATCTCTTATTCTGAAGTTTTGAAAAATAATGTAGAAGGATTAAAAAATCCTGAAATAAAATTTATAAACCCTTTCTTACCTTTTGATAAGAAAAACCTTGTAAAAAAAGTTTTAGAATTAGATGAATTTAAAGAATATAAATTTACAAAATCAGAATTAAACGAAGCCGTAGATAAAGCAGAAGCTGAATATCAAAAATGTAAAAATGATATAAGACAAAAAGGTTCCGAAACAGTAAAATACATTGAAGAACATAATTTAAAAGGAATTGTATTGGCTGGAAGACCTTATCATGTAGATCCTGAAATAAATCATGGCATAGATACACTAATTACATCTTTAGGATTATGTGTATTAACAGAAGACAGTGTATCTGATAAAACAGAAGCAAAAAGACCTTTAAGAGTTGTAGATCAATGGGTATATCATGCAAGACTTTATGCCGCTGCTGATTTTGTTGGAAAACATGATAATTTAGAACTTGTACAATTAAACTCTTTTGGTTGTGGTGTAGATGCTGTTACAACCGATCAAGTTGAAGAAATATTATCAAGCTATGATAAAATGTATACATTAATAAAAATAGATGAAGTAAATAATTTAGGAGCAGTAAGAATTCGTATACGTTCATTACTTGCTAGTATGAAAAAAAGAGAAAAGGAAAAATTAGAAGAAAAAGCTGATGGCGATTATGGAATTAAGAAAAAAATCTTTACTAAAGAAATGAGAGATGAATATACTATCCTTATGCCTCAAATGGCACCTATTCATTTTGATTTATTAGAAAGTGCTGTAAGATCTTGTGGATATAAAGTTGAATTATTAAGGGAATGCACTCAAAAAACAGTTGAAACAGGATTAAAATATGTAAATAATGATGCATGTTATCCATCAATATTAACAACGGGTCAAATGATAGAAGCTCTTCAATCTGGAAAATATGATTTAAATAAAACGGCATTAATAATGTCTCAAACAGGTGGTGGATGTAGAGCTACAAACTATATAGGATTTATCCGTAAGGCCCTAAAAGATGCTGGATTTTCAAATATCCCTGTAATATCATTTAATATTGTTGGTATGGAAAAAATGCCAGGTTTTAAACTTACTATTCCTTTATTAGAAAAGCTATTGAAAACTGTAATATATGGCGATTTATTACAAAAAATGTTAACTAAAAATAGAGCTTATGAAGTTAATAAAGGTGAAACTCAAAAATTATTTGATAATTGGATGGAAAAATGCAAAAAATTATTACAAAAATCTTCTAATAAAGAATTTAAACAAAGTATTTATGATATTGTAAATGATTTTGAAAAAATTGAATTAGATACAACTACACAAAAGCCTCGTGTTGGAATAGTTGGTGAGGTATTGATAAAATACCATCCTTTTGGAAATAACTATGTTGCAAATCTATTAGAACAAGAAGGTGCTGAAGTAATATTGCCAGACTTTATGGGATTTGTAAAATTTATGGCAACACATAAAATTACATTTAATAATTTATTAAATACAAATAAAACATCTTCAAAATTAATGAAAGTAGCAATAAAATTAATTGATTTATTAGAAAAAGATGTAAAAATTGCATTAGCAAATTCTAAAAAAGGATATTTACAACCATGTGATATTTGGCACTTAGAAGATAAAGTAAAAGATGTATTATCAATAGGAAATCAAACTGGTGAAGGTTGGTTTTTAACTGCTGAAATGATTGAATATATTGAAAACGATATTCCAAATATTGTTTGTGTTCAACCTTTTGCTTGCTTACCTAATCATGTTGTTGGAAAAGGAGTTATTAAAACTATTAGAAGTATTTATCCTGATGCAAATATTTCTCCAGTTGATTATGACCCTGGTGCTAGCGAAACTAACCAAACTAATAGAATTAAACTTTTAATGACTGTTGCTAAAGATAATTTGAAAGAAAAAGAAAAACATATAAAAGCTCTAGAAATGGAAAATGCTAAAACTCAAACTTCAGAAAATAAATCTTCTTTAATTAAAGATATCAATAAATAATTACAAAATTATCATTTTTCAT
>CAMMNR010000002.1 GCA_946498265.1 uncultured Clostridium sp.
TAGCCGAGTAATTATTAAAATTTATATATAATACTTTTGTTTAATTAATGTAAAAGATTTTCAACAAAATTCCCTTTTTGGACGCGTCCCCAAAATGGTAAAGAAGGTCCGTCCCCCTATCCCGAATTTTAGGGATTAAAGGAACGTCCCCTCCTCTATTTTAGAACATATTTTTTTATTATTATTACTCCAGATGCCAATATTCCTAATGAACATATTCCAATTATAAAATATGGTATATAGTAGTAATCTACACCTGTTGGTGGAATCACTGTAAAATGTTCTGCTTCATCATTATCTGGCTCATATGTTGTACTATTTCCTGGTACATAATTTCCAGGTGTTGTTATTATTACAGAACCATATGTTTTTCCAACTTCTATAATTTCTGCAAAGTTTTCATAGTCTATATCACGGTTTGTTGATAAATTTACATATGTTATTATTTCTGTTGTTGCTGATTGTCCTGCTGATATTTCAACTGCTGCTGTTCCGTTTTCTGTAGGAGTTTCTGTTGGAGATTCTTCCGATGTTTGTCCCTCCTGTTTTACTGGATCTGTTATTGGAGTTATTACTACGTTATTTGTATCATTAAGTTGTGTCTGTAATTCTTCTGTTAGATATCCATTTCTTATTAAATCTTCTTTGTCTTGCTTTTCTTGAATTTGACAATTTGAGTTGTTTTCTTCGCTGACTAGTAAATCATTGTCTATATAATCAATTACTTGTTTTGCTGCTAGTTTTGCACTATATTCATCATCTATTCCTGTATCTCCATACCAATAATATTCTCTTGTACAATAATCACGTTCTGATAAGTTATTAGCTTTAAGTTCATATGTTATTATTGTTTCTACATCTTGTGAAATTTCGTCATTAATCTGTACTAATACCTGTTTTATATTCTGATCATTTTCTTCTTTTGGTATATATTGGATATATTTAGGTTGTCCTATTATATTTCCATTTTCGTCGATTTCAGCATCAATTAATGTAACATCATTTGATAATTTCATTTCAACATGTTTTATTCTCTTTTTAAGTTCTAATATTTGTTTTGGCCTTTCGATTATACCGAAATCAACATAATTTATACTATATCCTTGACTTATTGTTCCTTCGTCTGTTGGTCCAGTAATTTGTTCTTCTGTATCTTCTAAAGTTATTTCCATAAGACGTGTATTTGATTGCATTTCTAAAGTTTTAATTTGTTTACCAGAGTAATCTTCATTTATTGTTTGATTAAATTCTTGTTTTGTTTCATATGTTATATTTGATGTTTCATCATCTATTTTTTCTCTTATATCCCAATCATCTAGAGCATCTGTATATCTTGTGTCTTCGTCAACTTTATACCAATGTGTATTTGTTTGAACTCTAGTACTGTCATATACTGTTCCTTTATAATTTTGAACTGTTGTATATATTTTTTCTCCTTCAGGTGTTTCATAAAATGTGTTATTGCCCCATGTATATTTTATAATATAATCTCCTGGTATATATCCTGAAATAGAATAATTTCCATTTTCATCTGTTATAGCTTCTTGATCTTGTCTTACATTATTCTGTTCTATTAAAGTTACTTTAACTTCTTGTACTTCTTCTTCTCCAGGTTCATAAATTCCTGAACCTATTCTTTGATTGTCTTCTAATTTTTCTTCCATCGCATTATCTATAAATACCATTCCTGATACTGTTCTCTCTTTATGATTATTTTCTATTTTGAATGATGGGGCTCTATCTGTATCATCTTCATATGTTGAGATATTTCCTGGTACTGCATTTCCTGGCTTTGAGTCTACATCCACACCTGCTATCATTGTATTTCCATCTGCTTCAAATGTTGAATATGAATTTATTTCTGCTACGTTTTCTAGTAAGTTTTCATTACCTTCTGTTTCTGCTACTACTTCAATTGCCTGTCTAGTTAATTTAAATTGTACATATATATAAGTTTCTGATTGTGCATCAAGTTTTAGATTAGTTTCAATAGTCGCTTTATGATAATTATTATTATAACCTTGAGTATTTACATTAAATGATTCATTTACTGTTCCATCATCATTCATTGCATTTCCAGCTATTACATATTCTAGCTCATATCTGCTATCATAATAATCTACTATTGAATTTACTTGTGATGTAAGATTTGTTGA
This sequence comes from uncultured Clostridium sp., assembly GCA_946498265.1. Taxonomy (GTDB): domain Bacteria; phylum Bacillota; class Clostridia; order TANB77; family CAG-508; genus CAG-269. The sequence continues at coordinate 2,157 of CAMMNR010000002.1, forward strand.
TTGATTTTTTAAAGTTATTTTATAAGTTAAATAAGCTTTTAATTCCCTATCATCTTTATTGTTTTCATAAGTAAACGTATAATCTGATTTATATACAGGTCTTGTATATGTATATGCTAAATATTTCTGCCCAAATTTTACTCCTAAATCTTCTGCTGCATCTGATAGGTCTTCTGTTTCATCTATATCTCCGAATAAGTCATCTCCTTGTTCTTGTGCATAAGACATTTTAGTTTCGTAATTATATGTATGTGCTTTTCCATTTATTTCTAATCTAACCTTTGCTAAATCCTTTACAAGTGCTAAATCTGGTTGATCTTTTATTAGAATACCAAAATTAACATTCTGAATTTCATTATATAATGGATTATATCCACTTTTTAAGCTATATATTCCACTTGTTGAAGCTGTTACATTATATTTTCCACTATTATCATAAACATCTCCATTATATTTTATTATACTCTGGTAATTTGCACTATCATATTCTACATCTGACATATTATCAACAGTACTATATTTTTGGTTTAAACTATTTCTTGATTCTTCTATATCTTCTGCCTTTGAGCCTCTATCTTCACCTATATTTGATGCTATAGCTTGATATTTCATACCATTATATTCAAATTCTACGATATATTCATCTAAATATTGTGTTTCTATTTTTAAATTATCTCTATCACCCCAGAATTTGTATTCTCCTTCTTGTAGAGTATTTCCTTTACTGTCTTTTCCAGATTCTATAGTATCTATAACAGTTCCATTTCTTTTTAATGTTACTTTTACACCATTTACTCCTTCACCATCTGTATACAATCCATCGCCCTGCCATTTTTTTCCTGCTTGCTCGTCTATAAATACTATACCTTGTATATCTACATATGTCCTTTCATTTTCTACAATTTGTTCTGCACTATCGTTTTTTACTTTTCCTCCTTCTACTTCATAACCTGTTCCTATTTCTTTTTCACTAACATCTGTATTACCAATACGAACATTAAAGTATGGGTTTTCGCTTCCTATTTCATATAAAGTATATGTTCCTGGTTCTGTGATACTAGAATCATCTAATGTTATTCTTATTAATCCATCTTCTTCAGTAACACCAGTTCCTACATACTCTCTTTTTGATCTCTGCCAATAATTATAATATTTTTTCCATTCTTCCCATTCTTTATGATCTTTATTATATTGAGCTGTACGATGTCTTCTTTCACTTCTATTTTCTGTTGTGTAATAAATATTTCCTTCTTCATCTACATGTGGTACTTGCACTGTATAATGATATGTATAATAGTAATCACTATATTGAGGTTCTTCCTTATATTTAGTATATTCCTTTTCTTTTGGATTCCAATTTTTTACACCAAATTCCATACCTGGTAATGGGGTATTTCCAGTATCTTTAATTACTTTTATTATTCCATCTCCAGTTGATGGCTGTTGTTTTCTAACATTTTCAAATATTACTTCCTGTTTTTCTTCCTCTCCTGATAATATAATCACTTTTTGCACACCTGCTGTTGACAATTCATATCCTGGTGGTGCTTCTGTTTCTTTTATATAATATGTACCTGGTTCTAGTCCACTGACTGTTATGGTACCAGTTGAACTTGTAGTTCCTGAAGCCACTACATCTGTACATTCAACATCTGTACATACTATGAATTTCGCATCTGCTAAACCTATAGTTGTACCTGCTGCATATTTCTTAATAATTAGACCTGCTGAATCTGAAACATTATATACAACTCTTACATTTGCTTGTTTGTCCCATTGTTTCCAATAACTTTCTTGCAGTGAAGCTGGCATATTTACAATTGTCTGACCTGTTTTTTCTCTCATTCTTCGATAAATTCTATTTAGTTTTTGTTTAACACCTGCCTCGTCAGTCATATCAACTACGGCATAACCTTTTTCATCTATTAAATATTGTAATACATAACTTAATAGATTATATTTATTCGTAAATTTCTTTGCATCTGATGCACCTGGATTACTAGAATCCATTATGGTATTATAATATCCACTTGCTTTCAAGTCATTTACTATTGCTTTAACTTCTGTACTATCAGGTGCATAATCCACCGCTGCGATAACATATGCCAAAGTACTTATATAATCTTTTAACTGCTTATTTCCAGGAAGATTATCATAATATAAGTCACTTCCTAAATATGTTATACTTTTTATTGCATCCCATGTATAATTATATCCCATTTCTACATTAGGAATTGTACCTTCAATTCTATAACCTTGTGGTGTTTCTTTTTCTATTACTTTGTATGTACCACCTGCATTTAACCCTGTTATTTCTATAAGTCCATCAGCATCTGTAGTAAATACTGTTGCTTCACTTTCATTTTTTGTAAAAGAAATTTTATTTCCATCTTTCTTAATATATGAACCATCATTTGGAGCTCCCACCTTTTGGAAAATAAATTTTGCTCCCTCTAGTGGTTGGCTTGTATCTCTATCTAGTTTTTGTACTATTAATGTCTCTGTATCTATTGTAAAACTAAATTTTTGATGATGATATATTGTTTCTCTATATGGATAATATGCCATCAAAGGTTGTAAAGAATTTAGAGATTTAAAAATAATTAAATCTGCACATCTTGCTTGACTTTTGCTGTTTATATAAATTGTAACAGATACTTTTCCTGTTATTCCTGACGATACTCTTAAGTAAAATAATTGATTTGGTTTTAAAGTAGAAACACCTTTTGCATTCCCATTAGCATCATACACATTTCCTGATGTACTTTCTCCTCCACTCCATTTTACTTGTATCATTCTTTTATTACTACTATTATCTACTTCCATTCCACTAGGAAATTCAAACTTAAATGGTCCAATTAATGTCATTGCAGTACCTTCTGAATCTGTTACTTGTCTCTTTTGTACTGTTTTACTGCCTGTAGAATTTACTATCCATTGTCCTATTGAATCTGCATATTCTTCAGCTTCCCTTTGTAAAGTTTCATTAAATGGCTTATAATCTCCATTTTTCCATGGGTCTCTTATAGTTCCTATAAAACTATCTACATTAAATATTCTTCCTAAAGTTTTGGTGCTTGTAGTTGGTTTTGCTGTTTTCCAATAATACATCTCTCTCCACATATTCATACAAAATGAATCACTTGCATTAAATCCATATTGTGTTCTTTTAGGATGTCCATTGTTAGATACAGTATATGCTAAAATTCCATTTTGCTTAGAAGGTAGTCCTTCTGTAATATGTATAGTTGAACCGTCACTATTACTCGTATTATTATAATGACCAGTAGCAATATTTCCTTCTATATTTATTTTAGCTTGTATACGGTAGGTTCCTCCACCATGAATACTTTGAGCATGGTTTAAACATACAATATTTCTATTTGCTGAAAAATCAGTTAAAGTTAGTGTAGATCCAACCCAGCCATATGCATCTGCACTAGTTTTATAACCATCTGCAAAAGATTTTGTATTCATTATTAAAATTGTTAATAAAAACATTATTATTGCTATTATTATTTTTTTAATTCTACTCATTTTTACCTCCTTCCTTATTTATTTTTCAAAACTTTTTTATAAATAAAATATATTCCAACTGCTACTATTAACAATGTCACAATTATTAGTAAAATATATGTGTATACAGTACCTGTTCTAATACTTAAAATAACATCTGCCATTGCTTGATTATCATCTGTACCAGCATTTTCTGGTATACCTGTTTCATTATAGCTTTGCTCTATTTTAGCTGTATTACTAATTAAGCCTGTGCTATCTTCTGTCATATTTTTTGTTAAAACTAATGTTAAAACTTTTTCTTGCCCTGGTTGTATTAATTCATTAGAAATACTTGCATTTGATACTCTTCCATCTTCTAAATTCCAATTTGTATTTAAACTAGAATCAAAATTCAAACCTACTGGTATATCATCAACTATATTTGTTGCATATCCTGGTACTTCTCCTGTATTTTTAATAGTTAAATGATATTCGATTGTAACTAATGCATTATTTAATTTTTTAGCTTCAAGTTCTACTTTTGCCATTGTTGTATTATTAAATTCATATGCTTGTATTCCTGATTGATATTTTACTGTTATTCTATTTACTGTTTTATGTATTTGTAAATTAAATATTTCTAATTCAACAAATCCTATATTTATATATCTAGTATCTTCTCCATCTACTATTAGAGTATCTGTTACTCCATATACTTTTTGTACTCCATTTACATTTATTTCCTTAGATATTACCTTTGAAGTTTTTGTATTTTCTACATTTTCTGCTTTATATGTAGTTAATTTATATTTATTAGTATTATAATCAACAACTACTAAATATCTTCCATTTTTTATTTCATTAAATTGATAAAATCCTAATTCATCTGTTTTAGTTATTATATTTTGTCCTTGAGAATCTTTTACTAGTTCTCCTGTATTTGCATCTAATAACATTACATTTATATCTTTCATAATTTCTTCATTTGTGTCTTTTTCGCCGTCTTCGTCGCTGTCTAACCAAGCTGTACCACTAATTGCATATGTTCCTGTATCTTCTACAGGGTCACCTATATCGTCATCGTCACCTATTTCAATAGCATATATATGTGTAATTGGTCCTAATGTTTCTTCATAGCCACTTGTTGATACAGTTGCTTGATTCGTTATTTCTGTATAATTTTCTAAATCAAATCTTTGGACTTCTACTTCTATTTCTATAATCATAGTAGCATTTTGTTCTAATGAAAAACTTCTATCTATACTATTATTCAAATAAGTTTTCAAACCAGATTCATCAGTTGTTGCTTGTTCTACAACTTCTCCATTCATAGTTATTGACAATAGATTTAGTTGCTCAGGAATATTATCTAAAAATTGTACATATGCATCTGCTTGTCCGTTATTTTTTATTTCTACTATATATTTGAATATGTCTCCTGCATATACTTTTTCATTTGTATTAGTAGATGTCATTGTAGATTCCATGTCTACAAGTGCCACTGCTGATTGATACAAATTTGAACGACACCATTCTTGAGTATCTGATTTTGCAACTGCTGTAACCTTAAATGCACTATCATCTATATCCACTATTTCAGCTGTTAGTTCCAATACTTTCTTCTCATTTGCTTCTAGAGTTCCTATATTAGTTTCTTGATTTCCATCTAAGTAATCATATTGAATAACTTCTTCTCCATCAAATTTCTTTAATATTAATGTATGTATTTGTGTTCCTTCTGGTAAATTTAGTCTTATCGTCACATTTTCCTGTGGCTCTGAAGTCATATTTTCTACAATTACATAATAATTTATATAAGCCCCTTCTATAAACTCAATTTCTCTATCTGATACTTGTTTTACACTAAGTCTTAAATCCCCTTTTTCTACTGTATTACTAATAGTATTTGATTTTATTGAACTATCTTCATATATAAACTCGACTGTATTACTAATTGTAGAACCTTCTGTATCTTGTTTTACTCTTACTTCATATTCTTTTGTAACTGATTCTCCTATAGCTAAAGTATTAATATCATATGTTAACTCTGTATCTGCTTTTTCTTCAAAATATATGTCCCCAGTATACTCGTAACCTATTTCTCCTTCATAAGGAATTACATATACAGTATTTTCAGGAATTTTGACTTTTGCTGAAATATTTTGTGCTTCTAAATTTCCTGTATTTTTAAATTCTACAATATATTTTATTGTTTCTCCTTCTTTAACTTTATCTCCGTCTTTTAATTCATCTTGTCCTACTAGGGCTGTTATATTTGTTTCTATTTGTGCTTTTGGTTCTGTTTCTAATGCTACTACTGTTGATGTTGTTGTTTTTGGTTCCATAACAGTTGGTACTTTATAACTTACTTCATATCCTTCATAAGATATTTGACTTGCATTTAAGGAGTCTGGCATTTGCATATAATATGTTGCTATAACCTGTTGTTCTTGTTCTAATCCATTCATTTGTATTAAATAATTTTTTACTTCAGTTGGATTTTCTATTTGTTCTTTCCATTCATTCTCAGGATTTGTAACATCTGTTGTTACTTCTTCTTTTTCACTATAATATATCTTTACTTGGTTTGTATCAACACCATTTAATGCAATACTTCCATTTATTCCTACTGGCAAAGTATTTTCTAATTCTTGATCTCCTATTTTTGCTTTTCCTAATGTAGGAAATCTTCCTAATACATTTACATTTTTTACAGCTGTTGTTTCATTGTTAATAAGACCTAATTCTACTTTGGTTTGTGTTCCTACCATCTCGTCTTTTATTATTGCTTTTTCTTCTTTTTCTTTTCCACTAGTTTTTATTTGGTATTCTTCTATATTATTTGTTGTAACAACATTTTCTAATGTACATATTTGTATATCTGTTGAAACATCTAAACTTCTATTTTCATTAGAAACATGCATTTTAACTGGTAATGTTTGGTTTCCTGCTTCTACTTTCACAGTAATATCTGCTATTATAGATATTATTGCATTTTGTAAATCTCTTTCTTTATGGTTTGTTTGTTCTCCTTCCATTTGAATTTCAATAATTCTTTTATCATTTTCTGTTTTCATTTTGGCTGATTTTATTGTCAATTCTTCTTCATATAATAATTGAATAGATTTAAATTCTATATTTTCTATTACATCTGGTAATTCTATTTGAATTACAGGGTTTTTATATAATTTTTGCGATTCTTCATTTGTTTTTATTGTTGCTCTTATTTCAATATTTTCGTTTTTTTCTAATGTTGTTAAAGAATTTGGCATAACTTCTATATTAGCTTGCTCTGTAGCTTCTTTTAAAGTTATTTGAGTTTGTTTAATTCCTGAAATTCCTTCTAATGTTTCTACTAGTTGCGTAGCATTTTTTACTACTTCATTATTTGTTTGTTCTTGTATTTGTTTTGTTTGTTTAATAGATATTTTTCCTTGTTTTTCTACTTGAACAAAATATAGTACGATTTCTCCTAAATCTTCTTGATAATTTATAACTATATTTCCTTGTTCATTTGCTTGTGTCTCTTTGTTTATCTCTGTAATAGTTTCTCCTGATGTTTTTAATATTTTTAATACTCCATTTTCTCCTAAGATATTATCTAGTTCTTGCTTATTTATCTGTGTCTTTATATATTTACTATTTACATTAAATTGTTCATTTCCAACCTGATATTTTTCTTGTAATTCTTTTACTTGGTAAGAATTTTGTATTCCTACTTCATTTATATATATATTAGTTATTTTTTCAAATTGCTTTGTTTCCCCTGTTTCTATTTTTCCTTTATAAATTTCATTCGCAGAATTTTGTGTCTCATATGTAATAAATCCATTTTTTTCTTCTCCTACAGCAATCTGAATTTCTTGTTGCAAACTTGATGTATTCTCATCATATAATTTGATTTCATTTTCTATTTGTAGATTTTCTTTTGTAATATCTATTGCTTCTTGATATTGAATAGTTATTAATAATTTATCTAATTTGTTTTGCCACTTTATTTTTCCTTCTGTTTCATTATTTGGAATTTGAATTACTAAATTTCCTTCTTGTTTATTAAATTCATAAATTTCACCTGCTATAGGTATATTTACCTCCATTCCTATAACAGTAATTTTTTCTGCTTTTTCATAATTAGGGATTTTTATTTCTAATTTATTATTTTTTATAGGATAATCATTTTCTTTTAATCCTGTGTTTACCATTACTTGTGCAATTGTTTTATTTGTACTATCTATTGAGTTTACTTGATTTGTTATGACTTCTCCTGATAAGACAATTTCTTTATTTTTACTAATTAATTTTGCTTGAACTGTTCTTGTTCCTTCTACATCAATGTCTTTTTCTGTGCTATCTTTATATGTTCCTTTTAAATTTATTTTACTTTCCATGTTTAAAAAAGATAATTCTATATTATCTGATTTATATGTTTTTATATTTAAAGGTATTTCTATTTTTTCTCCTGCATTTATTTGGTTAAGAAAAATAGTATTACCTTCTATTTTGTTAACTTTATCACTTAATATATCTTCTTTTAACTCAAAATTTTTGTTTTCAAACTCTAATTTACCATTGATATATCCTTCTTTTTTAACTTCTATCTCTACATACAATGTTTCATCTGTATTTACTGCTATTTCCTTATCTTTTGCTTTTTGTCCATTTTGATTTTTAAAATATATATCAAATTCTACATTACTACAATTAGTTGTTCCACTTTCTGACAAACTTTCAGAAACAGCTAATACTATACTTCTGCCAATTAATGCAAAATCAGATAAAATCATAAATAAGATGATTAATAAAGTAACTGTTACTTTCAAAACTTTTGTTTTCATAGTTTTCTCTCCCATTTAAACATATTTTATTCTATTTATATAATAGCTTCATTTACTGTTTTAATCAATATATAGAGTTTTCCAGTTTTTAAAATATTACATTAAAAACTTTGTATTATCTTACGGAAACTTGTAGATTTATCATGATTTTTCTTATTTTACTTTTTGTTTACATTTTAGTAACATTTCCTTTATTTTCAAACTTTACCATGTTTTTTTGTTGATATATTTAAGCTTTTATATACGGAAAAGTAAAATTGTATACAATCGTCGGAGCGTAGCGACTTTTATACAATAGGAAATGACGACTTTCCTATTGTATAACTAAAAGAGATACTATATAAAATTTATATAATATCTCTTTATTTTACATTTTGTTATTTATTTAAAGTCTTTTTCTTTATTACAATTATTCCTACAGCTGTGATAATTAATGCTCCTACAATTACTCCTGTTATAATAATAAAGTTTCTATTTTCACCTGTTGGTGGAGTTACTGTTACTGATTGTGCCATATCACTATCAAATTCGTCAGTTTCTCCTGGTATATAATTACCTGGTGTTGATGATATAATGTCACTTCCTCCTGTTTTATCTATTTTTACTATTTCAGTATCATTATTAAAATCAATTTCATCTGTTACTGCTAATACTTTAGAAACTATTAAATTTACACTTGCACTTTGTGTAGGTTGTAGAGCTTGGTCTTTAAGTTTTTCTGTATATAATATTATACTTTCATTTATAGTTTCACTATTAATTACTTCTGCTCCTAATAATTGTAATTGTTCAGCTTCCTCTGGGGTTTTGATTTCCCATCCACTTTCTTGATTTCTAGATTCTTCAAATTCCCAATCTTTATCTAAATAATCAATAATTGCTGTTGGTGTGATTGTTACAACGGGATCTTTATTTATTCCGTATTTATAGTATTCTTCACTAATATAATCTAATTCACTAATATTTTTTGCAATAATTTTATATTCTACTTCTAATGTTGAACCTTGCATTAATTCTTTGTCTATTTGTACTTGTACAAATCCATTTGGTTTCTGTACATTCAGAGCACTTGGTGGTCCAGCTGTAACATATGTAGAAGTTTGTTTAATAATGTTTCCTTCATCATCTAATTCAGCTTCTGCAAGTACTTGTCCATTTGCTAATGTCAATTTTAGTCTACTTACTCTTTTAATTAATTCTACTTCTTGTCTAGGTCTTTCTACAATACCAAAGTCTACATTTCTGATTTCATAGATAAGTTCATCACCAGTTGCGTCAGTTACTGCCATATCAGTATTTTCTACTGTTATTCCCATTGTTGGTGTTGTTGAGTCCATTGTTGTTATTGTTGGTGTTGTTGAATTTGTTATTACCTTTAATTCATTATCTATTAACTCTCTTTGTGAGTAATCATCTATTGCATCTGTATATCTCTTATCTACATTTGATTTATGCCATGCTTTATCTTGTATATTTTTATCATATCTGTCTTTTGCATAAATTGTTCCTTTATAATTTTGTACTGTGTATGTTTCGTCTCCCCATGTATATGTTAATGTATAATCACCTGGTATAAATTCTGCTACTAAGAAGTCTCCATTTTCATCTGTAGTTGCATTATATACCTTTCCTGTTCCTGTATTTTCTGTTAATGTAATTTGTACTCCTGGTATTCCAAGTTCTCCATCCTCATATTCTCCACTTCCTAGTCTTTCTTCTCCTGTTTTTAGTTCGGCTTCAGTTCCATCTAAGAATACTTTACCTGTTAATCTTCTTGCATCCGCAACTTCTAATCTTAATGCTGGAGCTCTATCAGTATCATCTTCAAATGTCTTTGTATCTTCTGGGTTTGCATTTCCTGGGTTAGAATCTACATCTATACCAGCATATTGATTTCCTTCTTTGTCAAATACTGAATATGAATTTATTTCTACAACATTTTCTAATAGATTATCTTTTCCTGCTTCTGTTCCAAGTTCATCTATTATACTTGCAACTGCTTCTCTACTTAGTTCGAATTGTACATATATATCATTTTGTTTTTGTGCTTCTATATTAGAATTTGTTTCTATTATTATTTTATTATATTTTGAACTACTATATCCTACATCTTCAGTATAATTTAAATTTCCACTAAGATTTCCATTATTATCTATGCCAGTTCCTGCTCCTACTATAGTATATCTCTTATCATAATAATCTACTATTGAATTTACTTGTGATACAAGATTTGTAGATTGATTCTTTAATGTTATTTTATATGTCAATTTTACTTTTAACTCTCTACTTGTATCTTCGTCTGTGTATGTATAATCTGATTTATATATCGCTCTTGAATATGTCATATTTGAATATTTTTCTCCAAATTTAACACCTACATTAAATATGCTACTCTCATCATTTTTATCATTTTGAGCTTCTTTTGATTTTGTTCCATAATTATATGTATGACCATATCCATTTATAGAAAGACTTACATTATCAAGGTCTTTTACCAAAGCTAGGTCTGGTTGTTCTCTTTCATATAGTCCTAAGTTTATATATTTAATTTCTTCTTGTCCTACTACATAGTGCTCTAAAATACTATAACCTGTTTGTTCTGTATCTGCAATAATTGGAAATTGTCCTTGCCCATTTTCTGCAAATTCTAATACTTCAGCATTTTCGTCTTTAAATTTTACATTTATGAATATTGACTTATATTCTTCTTCATTTTTGTCATATTCTAAATCATATATTTTATTTCCATTTGAATCTTTTGTTATACCAGTATTTCCGCCTGTACCTTCGACAATACTAAAGTTATTATTAAATGTTCTTCTTTCATCTTCATTTTCTGCTGCTTTTGAACCATTATCTTTATCTATATATGGTACAACATTTGTAAATGTTAGTCCATCATATTCAAACTCAATATAGTAATTTCCTAATTCTTCTACTAATACATCTACAAATAAATATGATCCTCTATCTGCTGTAACTGTTTCCATTATTGTATTTCCAGATTTATCTTTTAATCTTACTGGTATTCCATTAAGTAGTTTGTCTTCATAATCAAATTCTCCATCATTATATAAATCATTTCTTATTGATTGTTTTTCTGATTGCTTATCTAACCAAACATATCCTGAAAGTTTTATATATTTTTGAATATTTGATACATTTAAGTTTGAAGTTTTATCAACTACTACTGTTCCTTCTGTTGCTTCTGTTTTTAGTTCATATCCATAATTAGGATTTTTTGTTTCATATGCTAAATATTTTCCTACTAATAGATTTTTAACTGTAAATTCTCCATTTGCATTTGTTATAAATTCTGTTGCTTGACTTCTACTATCTACATATGTAATTACTCCATTTGAATTTTGTTTTACATATTTTCCAGTATCTTTATTTTGTATAATAAAACCTACTCCAGAAAGTGTTACATTATCTCCACCTTCTACTATTTTTATTACTTTAAGATGTCCTAATAAAGATATATCATATTCAAAATCTTCATGTATTTTTTCTGATGATGTATATGGTTCTCTTGCCATTAAATTTTGATAACTTGCTCCACTTATACTTTCTAAGAACCATATTTTTACTGATTTAACATCATAATTACAGCTTCCTGATATTCTTGTTATTTTACTTACACTTTTGTCTATTGGTATTAATACATAAAAGTTTTTATCTGATTTTATTTGTTTAACACTTACTGTTTTAAATGTTGAACCTGAATACATTCCATATGCTACTCCACTTATTGCTTTTTCATTTTGATCATATACAGTTATACCACTTAGACTTCCTGGGAATGACCATTTAAATGGTCCAACTCTTGTATATTGTTTTCCATTTACTTCTACTGCTGTTGCTTTTACTTGACTTTTATTTGTATTATCTTCTAATGTTGAAGTATTAATACTATTTGCATATGATTGCGCTTGTGCTATTAGACTATTTCCTAAAGATGAACCTGCATTTCCTGATACAAATGCTTGTGAAATTCCATGTCTTGTACCAACACTTCTTACCCAAGTAGGTGCATATGTCCATATTGCATTTGCCACTGGCCCTTGGTCTTTGTCTATTCCTGCTCCTTCTGTTCCATTATTTTGTGAAAGTATATATGCAAAAGTTGCATTTATTTTACTATTATTTACTCTAGTATTATTAGCCGTATTTACTGAATTTAATCCTTTAATTGTTACAATTGAATTTACTCTATATGTGACATCATACCCAGGTAATCTTTGCCCATGTTGAACACAGAATAAATTTGTATCTGTTATATAATCATAATATGATTTGCTTAATACATCTCCTACATTGTAACCACTATATGATGCTGCTTCTGTTGTATTTGCTATACATAGTATTGCAATAATTAATCCTAATATTAAAATGATTTTATTTTTTAATGTTTTCATAAAATTTTTACCTCCTTTCTTCCTATATTTCATCGATTTTTATATCATTCTTTTTTCTAACTAATACAATTGCTACTATTACTAAGATTGCAACTACTATAATAGTTATTCCTACATATACAATTCCACCTGTTCTAATACTTAAGATAACATCTGCATAGTCCATATCATTTTCACCTTGCACTTTATTTGCTGGTGTTGAATTTATATCTCCTAATCCTAATTCATTATATGCTTCTGCTATTTCTGCTGTATTATTTACAAGTCCTGTATTATTTTCGTTCATTGCTTTTGTAAGTGTTAATGTTAATGTTTTTGTTTCTCCTGCTGCTATTTTATCATTTGCTATGCTTGTATTATATAATACTCCATTTTGTTGATACCAATCCTTGTTTAATTCTGAACTAAATTGAAGACTATTTGGCATATAGTCTGCAATTTTTCTTGCATAACCATCTATTTCTCCTACATTTGTAACATTGATTTTATATTCTATTATTACTGTTGTTCCTGCTAGTTGTTTTGCATCTATTTCAACTTTTGCTAGTTTTTCATTGTTAAATTCTTTTACTGTTGTTCCTGCTGAATTTTGTAATATGATTTTACTTACATATTTTTCTAATTTTAAATCAAATGTTTTTAGTTCTATTAAACCTATATTAATATCTGAAATATTATTATTGTCTATTGTTATTATATCTGTACCTGTTACTTGTTCAGTATTTCCTGCTATATTCAATTCTGTTAACATTGCATCAGAGTTTTTACTCTCATCTGCACCCTCTACTTTGTATTTAGTAACTGTATATTGTGTTGCATTATAATCAAATATCACAACATATTGTCCATTTGATATATTATTTAATACATACATTCCGTTATCATCAGTTGTCACCTCTAGTACATTTCCTGATTCGTCTTTTACTAAATTATTAGTTTGTGTATTTAATAATCTTACTTTTACATTATTTAATGTAGATTCATTATTATCTACAATACCATTAGTATTTTCATCATACCATGCTAGACCACTTATCATTCTTGTACCATCTGTTATATCTCCATTGTTATTACTATTATTATTATCATCTTCATCTTGGTTATTATCTTCATTAGATGTTGTCTCTATTATATGGCTTATACTATCTGTTTCTGCAATTACTTCTCCGAACATGCTTGCTGATGCTTTATTCACTATTGTTTCTGCTTCATTTCTTCCATCTGATTCATCTACTACAGTTTCGATTTTTACTTCACATTGACCTTTTTCCATAATACTTAATATAATTTCTACATTATTGTCTTCTATTCCTTCTACAGCTTCTCCATCTACAGTTATGTTATTTATTGTTAGTTGTTCTGGTATTGTGTCTGTAAAACTAATTCCTTCTGCTCTACTATCTGAATTATTTTTAAGTATTATTGTATATTCTATTATGTCTCCTGCTTTAACATATGAACTTTCTGTATTAGATGTCATTGTCATTGATATATCATAATTGTTTATATTGTCTTCCCATACATTAGATTTATATTCTTTAGAATTATCTTTAGCTACTACTGAAAATTCTGCTTTTTCATTTTCAGTTTTGCTTACTAACATACTATAACCTAAGACTTTTGTTTCTCCTGCATTTAAAGTTCCTACATTTACTTCATTTGCATATTGTAAGTCCTCTGCTGTCATATTGTTTCCTATAGAATCTTCTTTTTGTATTTCATTTTGTTGGCTTACAGGTTGATTATTATCTTCTACATTTATTTCTTCATTTAAAACTTGTTGTGATTCCATTCCTGTATATAATGTTAAGTTTTCTACTTGCAAATTATCTGATTTATTTGTTTGTATTTTAACATTTTCTTGTGCTTCATTTGATATATTTTCAATTATTGCATAATACTTAACTGCTCCATTTGCATATATATTTATATTTCTATCAGTAACTTTTTTTACACTTACTCTTAAATTTCCACTTTCTGTTGTGGTTTGTATTTCATTAGATTCATTTATTGCTTCTCCATATTTTGTCTCTATCATATTTGTAAGTGTTGTATTTTCAGCTGTATCTGAATTTACTCTTACTTCATATTCTACAATTGCTTTTTCTCCAACTGCTATTTTTTCTATAGTTTTTTCGAATTTTTCTGCCTCTATTTCTTTATAATATGATGAACCTGTGTATTCATAATTTGGCTCTGGTTCTACTAATGTTGTTCCTTGAGGTATTTGACCTGTTACTATAGCATTTTGTACTTCTTCTGAACCAGTATTAGAAATTTCTACATGATATTTTATAACTTCTCCATTTTTTACTTTCATATCTGAAGTTAAGTTTTGATTTCCAACTGTTGCACTTAACACTGTTTCTATTTTTGGTCCTACACCTGTATCCATTTCTATATTTGTTGATTTTATTGTATTTGAAATATTTGTTACAGCATTTGTATAACTTACTTCATAACCTTCTGATGCTTTTTGATTATATTCAAGGTTTTCTGGTACTTCTATGTTATATGTACCTATAACACTTTGTCCAGATTCCAAATTATCATATTGTATTAAGTATTTTTTACTATTTTGTGTTGCATTTTGTGTCCATACATTTTCTGCATTTTGTAAGTCTTCTGTTGCATTCTCATTTTCTGAATAATAAATTGTTGCATTTTCCATATTTATTGTAGTTGCAAGTTTTGCTCCTAAATTATTTGATTCACTATCAGTAGGAAATGTTCCTAATACTTTCATATTACTTATTGGTTCTTGATTGTTATTTATTATCTCTAATTGCACTTCTAATCTTTTTGCATCTTGTCCTTTATCCATTGATATTGTTTGTTTTTCTTCTTGTCCTACTGTTTCTATTCCTAAGTCTTTTATACTATTTATTGCTGTTACATCTGTAGGTGCTACTATTTGGATATCTTTTGAAGTTGTTCCTACTTCTTCTCTATTTGTATATTCCATTGTTATTTGTTTTGTTGAAGTTGCTGATTTTTTGTTTACTGTTATATCAGCATTTATTATTATTGTTGCTCCTTCTATTGATTGTTCCTTATATTGTGTTTGTTTTCCTGCTAATGTTATTGTTAAAATTCTTCCATTTACTACATAATTTTGTATTGTTAATTCATTTTCATAAACTAAATCAATACTATTTATTTTTACCCCTTCTACTTCCTCTGGTAAAACTATATTTATCATTGGATTCTCAAATAAATTATATTCTTCACTATTTGTACTTAAAATAGCTCTCATTTCAACATTATTTTCAACTACTGTAGATAAAGTATCTTTATTAACTTCTAATTTTGCAACTGTTTTTGTTTCATTTAAGGCTATTTCTGATTTAGCTTCTGTTTGTATACCTAGTGAATATTTTTCAGTATCTGTTACATTCATGTTATAACTTGCTACTGCTGTTGTTTGTATTTTATTAACACTTCTAAGTACATCCACATCATTTTGTTTTATTGTTTTTTGATTATTAAAATCTATTTTTCCTTCCTTTATAGGTGTTGATGTTCTTATTTCTATATTTTTTGCTTCTACATTTGAGTATTCGATATTAATGTTTCCGTTTTCATCAGGTGTTGAATTTACATCTGCTCTTCCAATCATTTGTCCATCTTGATTTATTATCTCTATAACTCCGTTTTGTCCAAAAATTTCATCAAATCTTTGTTTACTAAATGATGTTCTTGTATCTATGATATTTGCATCAAGTAAAGTATTTTCATTTGCTATAAAGTTATTTTGCTCTTTTATACTTATATATTCTGCTGTATTAGCTAAATTTACTACTAATTTAGTAGTAGAGTTATAACTTCTATCTATACCAGAATATAATTTTCCTTTAAACATTTGTTGTTCACTATTTTGTGTTTCTATTGATATTGTTGTATCTTTTTCTTCATTATTTAGAGTTATTTTTGTATCATTTGCTTGAATTTCTTTATCATTATATAATGTCACATTTTCTTGTGATGTTATTTCTATATTTTCTAAATTTACATCTTTTTCATATATATATGTTAATATAATATTTTCATTTCCAGATTTTTTCCATACTATTTTATTATCTTGTGTTAATTCATTTGAAAGTTGAAATTCTATGTATCCATCTTCATTTTTATATTCATATGATGTCATATTGTTTAAATTAACAACTTGTACAACTTCTGGTTGTTGTTCATTTATTTCTGGAATATTAATTTTTGAATTTATGTTTTTTATTGGATAATTATTTTCTTTTAATCCTAAATTTACTGAAAATTGGATTATTCTTTTTTCTTCTCCATTTATTTTCATTACTTTGTTTGTAATTATATTTATGCTATTTTCAACATTTTCTGGTGTATTTGCTTCAATTAGTTTTAAATTTACTTCTCTACTTGAATTTATAGTTATATCCCTTTCAGTACTATCTTTATAATCACCAGTCAATATTATTTCGCTACTCATGTCTAATAAACCTGCATCTATTTGATCTTCCAGTACAGGTTTTATTTTAACATCAATTTCAGCATTTGTTCCTGCATTTAGTTGATTTAAATATATTGTATTTCCTTCTATTCTGTTTACATATTGATTTTCTGTACCAACAATTGTAAAATTAGTATTTGCGATTTCTACTTGCCCATTAAAGTATCCATCTTTTTTTACATTTACATTTAGGTACAATGTCTGTTCTTGTTCTTCTGACGTAATTTCTAAGGAACTTGTGTTTTTTCCTTCTTTATCTTTAAAGTATGTATTAAATTCTACATTAGCATGATTTGTAGATAAAATATCTGCAGCATAACTTACTAGACTTGAACCAACAAAAATAAAATTGGCAATTGTCATTGTTAGTATTAACGCTATAATAATGCTAATTTTTAGAAATTTCTTTTTCATTTTTATTCCTCCTTTAAAAAACACTTAAAATTAATATTTCCTTTATATAATATAAATTTTTTGTAAAAAAATCAATTATTAATATTAATGTATTTTTTTATCTTTTTCTAACGTTTTACGGCTTTACACTTTGCGTGTTTGAGTGTTTTATATTACATTTTCATGACATTTTTGTAAAAATTTGTAATATTATTTATTTGCATAAAGCACCTATTTATATTATACCGCTTTTTTATTGATTTTTCAATGCTTTTTTGCAAAATAAAACATTTATGTTAATTTTTTATAATTAATATGAATTGTAACATAAAAATTTATAAAGAATATTATATTACATAGTTTTAAAAGTTTTGAATATATATTTTTTAGAGGTGATATTTTTGGATAACTTTAATATTGATGAGAATTCTATTAATAAATTAAAAGATATGATGAACAAAGGTGAACTTTCTGATATTATTTCACAAATTCCACCTGAAATGTTTCAAAATTTTTCTAATATGATGTCCTCTAGCAACACAAATGAAGTCAGCAATAGTACTAATAATGGAGATACTATTAATTCAAATAATAATATTACTAATAATTCTAATACTTCTACAAATAATACTTCTAATAAAGAAAACAATAATTTTGATTTTTCTAAAATAGACATGAACACTGTTATGAAAATGACATCAGTAATTAATAAAATGAATTCTACAAATGATCCTAGAACTAATCTTTTAAATTCTTTAAAGCCATATTTGCGTGAAGAGAGAAAGGGTAAGTTAGACCAATATGCAAATTTTATGAATGTCGCTAAACTAGCTGAATTATTTAATTCAGAAAATCAATCTAAGGAGAAAAAATCAGATGATTAGCTTTCCATTTTTTAGATTTCCTTATTCAAATTATAGATATTATAATAACTATAACCCTTACTATAATAAAAATGATGCTCTATTAGTAAATAATTCCAATGAAGATAATAGTGAAAATAGGAATACAGAAAATAAATATACAAAAAACCAGTATAAAAAAAAATCATCTAAGTATAATTCTTTTGGACCTATAAATCTTAATTTTTCTAGCTTTAATAATATTGAAGAACCTTTACTAGAAATACTAGGTATTAAATTATATTTAGATGATATTATTATACTTGGCTTATTATTTTTTCTTTATAATGAAGGAGTTAAAGATGATATTTTGTTTATTACACTAATTTTATTACTATTAAGTTAGTGTTTAATTTTAGCACTATTAGTAGTGTCACAAAATCTATATTTTATATACTACTATTCTATTAAAATAATATTTTATTCTACTTCTATTTTATCATCAATTATACTAATATATGCTTGTCTATAAATAGGATCTTCTTCTCTATCAAATTCTTTTACAATATTGGCAATTCTAATTTGTACAGTATCTAACATTCCAGCAGCGATGATAGCCTGCTTATTTCCTTTAGCTCCTGCATGTGCCAATCCCCTAAGAGCTCCTAACACAATTATATTTTCTGAAGCCATTACTTCTGCCCCTGAATTTACATCTCCTATTATTACTAAACTTCCTTCTGATTCTAATTTTTGTCCTGAACGTAATGAACCTCTATGAAAGGTAGTTTCTGATATTGTTGTCTTTTTTTCGAATGTCTTTTTTATACTATGTAATCCTAAACTTTTTGGCATATCAAAATCAATTTCTACATCTATTTTGCTTTTTATTAATTCTTGAATTTGTGCAATTTCTTTATTCTTTAAAACTTTTCCTACTACTCTTATTGGAGTTTTTTCATCTTTATATAATTTTTTTAAGTCTGGTAATTTTTTTCTTAGTGCTGATATTAATTCCATTTGTTCTGCATCTTCACTTAACTTAATGATTATCTCATTTCTTTTTAAATTAATACTAACACAATTTTTCATTTTTAACATCCTTCTTTCTTTAAAAAAGTATAACATAATGCATTTTTTATCTTATTATACATTCGAATTATATATATTATATTTTTAACGGGTTTCGTGGGGACCGACACATTACATATTGTTGATAAATCAATGATGTTCAAGAATTGATTTATTTACAATATGTAAAGTGTTGGGATAGTTAAAAATATAATATATATAATTCGAATAATAAAATATTTACTGCATAATCTCCACATATGGAACAGCTGACATATCTTCTTCAACATTTTGAGTATTCATTCCGAAATATTCTTGCATTATATCTCTTACCACTTCCGCTGTATAGTTTCCATGACCACCATTTTCAACCATAACCACTATTGCAATTTCTGGATTATCAAATGGTGCAAATCCTACGAACCACGCATGTACTTGGTTGTTTGGTGCCTCTGCTGAACCTGTTTTTCCTCCTACTGATATATTAAAGTCCCTAAATCTAACATATGCTGTACCTGAGCTGTCTTGTGTAACTGATTCCATACCTGCTAAGATTGCATCTAAGTTTTCTTGTTTTATATTTAAGTCTTCTTGTTGTTCTTCATTAATTCCTAATTTTTGATTTACAAATGAATTAATTTCTTCTTTTGATGCTTCTGTTCCATCTGCTTTTCTAATTGTTTTTACTATACTAACATCTATTTGGTGTCCCCCATTTGCTAATATACTTATATATTTTGCCATTTGTAGAGGACTAAATTCGTTATCAAGCTGTCCTATTGCTGATTGTAATGTATCACCAGGTCCCCAAGTTGGTTCATCTGGATGCAATTTTTCTTTTGATGCTTTACTTGATACTATTCCAGATGTTTCTGATGGTAATTCTATTCCTGTTTTATTTCCTAGTCCAAAATATCTTGCATATTTTTCTAATGTATCGATTCCCATTCTATCTGCAGTTTCATAGAAGAAATAATTACATGATCTTTCAATTGCCTGTGATACATTTAACCATCCATGTCCTGTTCCATAATCAGAATAGTACCAACATTTTGGTTGATAGTCTCTATATTTTCTATATACACCTGTATCATTAATTCTTGTATTTAAGTCTATTACTCCTGATTCTAATCCTGCAATTGCTGTTATCATTTTAAATGTTGATCCTGGAGAATATGAATTTTGAATTGCTTTATTTACTAATGGTTTTGCTTCATTGTTTGTATAATTATTCCAATTTTCTGTGCTTATTCCTCCAACAAAATCTGCTGGATTATAGTTTGGATAACTTGCCATTGCTAAAACTTCACCTGTGTTTACATCCATTACAACACAAGCACCTGCTTTTGCATCAAATCTCTGTCCAAAACCTCCACTTGCTATTTTATTTATATTTGCTTCTAATGCACTTTCAGTTATTTTTTGTAAGTTAGCATCTATTGTTAATACAACATCTCCTCCAGCTACAGCTTCTTCAGCTGTATATTCTGCTGTTGTTGTTCCATCTACTGCCATGTCTATTTGCTTTGTTCCATTTTTTCCTTTTAGATATTCTTCAAAAACATATTCTATTCCTGTTTTTCCTATTATATCATTCATTCCATATGTATCTTTTCTTGACTCATATTCTTCACTTGTTATTTGACTTGCATAACCTAATATATGTGAAGCTAGACTGCCTGATGTATATTCCCTTACTGGTTTTACTACAATATTTATACCTGCATATTTATCTGAACTTTCACTAAATTCTGCTACTGCTTCTGCTGGTATATTATCTGATATTTCTACAGATTTTGTACTACTATACCCATTTACTGTTATTTCATATCTAATTACCATTACTTTTCTTGCATCTTGAACATTATCAAATTGAATTTCGTATCTATCCTTCAATTTGTAAAATGCTTCTTCTGCTGTAATGTTTTCATCGAAGTTATTATCTTCCTTCCAAGAGCTAAGACTTTCATCTGATATTGTAAATTCAAATGGTTCTACTTTTATTGGTAATGTATCATCATAAGAACAACCATATTTTTCTAAAGTTTGTACCATATTTAATATCGCTTGATTTAAGTCTGCATCTTCTACTTTTGTTTTATACATTTCCAATGAGTATTGTATTTTAGAAGTTACTAACTCCACACCAGTTCTATCAACTATTGACCCTCTAGCGGCTTCTAATGTACTTTCTCGTGTAAGTCTTGTATTTGATTGTTCTCTATATTCTGCTCCATGTACTATTTGAAGACTAAATAGTCTAATTATCAATACTATTCCTACAATATATACTAATACAGTTAATATGTTAAATCTTAAATTAATATTTAGCTTACCTTTTCTTTTTACCAATATTACACCTCTTTTTAAAAATATCTTGTTAATATTTTATTTCCTTTATACTCATTTTCTATATAATATCCAGCTTTCTGAATTAATGGGTAAATTATAATTGTTAAAATTAAATTATATATAACTTCTATTGCTAAAATTTTTATAAAGTTCATTATTTCGATACTATTTGATAATAATACATAATTTAAAAGATATCTAATAACTTCAAAAATTATTGTTGATGCTAATACCATTACCATAATAGTTATTCTGCTATCTTTTGAAAAATTTTTATCAAATAATCCTGCCAAAAATCCGATTACTCCTAATCCTACAGCATATACACCTACTTTATTTCCTATTACTAAATCTAGTATAA
The DNA here is from genome assembly GCA_946498265.1 of uncultured Clostridium sp. Taxonomy (GTDB): domain Bacteria; phylum Bacillota; class Clostridia; order TANB77; family CAG-508; genus CAG-269. The sequence continues at coordinate 24,410 of CAMMNR010000002.1, forward strand.
GTCCTATAACAATTCCATATATTGTACCCATTGTTTTATTAGCAAATAATCCTATAAAAAGTACAAATACTACAAATAAGTTTGGCATTATTCCAGATATAGTAAACCAATTAAAAAAATTAGATTGCAAATAATATATTATAAATACTGTTAGTATTAAAACTATATTTATTATTGTTTTTTTCAATCAGTTCACCTCTTTTATTGATTTACTATTACTAATACTGTATCTAATTTATTAAAGTCTACTGCTGTTTCTACTAAAGCATATCTATCAGTAATGTTTTGTGTATTTTCTACTTTTTGTATAGTACCAACATGTATTCCTTTTGGATAAATTCCTCCTAACCCTGAAGTTTCTATACTATCTCCTTGTATTACATTTGCTTCAGTTGGTATATACATTGCCTTTAATGTAGTATTATCGTCTAATGTTCCTTTACAAACTATTGTGTCTTTGTCACTCATTGTACAACTAACAGAACTTGCCGTATCTATAATTGTTTGTATTTTGGCCGTATTTTCTGTAACTGATATAACATGTCCTACTAATCCTTGATCTGCTATTACAGTCATATTTTCTTCTACACCATCTTCTTTACCTATATTTATAACTATTGTTTTTGAGTAATTACTTATGTCTTTATTTATTACGTATCCTGGTACTGTTTTATATTCTCCATATTTTTCTGTTAAATTTAAATATTCTTTTAATGTATTATTTTCTGTTTTTATATTTTCCAATTCTCTTAGAGATTGCTCTAGTTCACTATTTTTTTCCTTTAATTCTTCATTTTCTTGTTTAAGATTGTTTATATCTGTAAAGAAGGTACTGTTTCCACTTAATTTATTTTTTAAATATGTTAATCCATTTTGAATAGGCATAACTAGATTACTTGCCGCATTTTCGAAAAATGATGCATTATTTTCTCCATTTGAAAATATTACTATTAAAATTAATACAATTACAGTTATAATTATTCCTATTATTCCACTTTTTTTGTTTCTATACATTTTTTCTCCTTAATTATCTTCTTTTTCTTGCATTAATTAAAACTGTTTTTAATCTTTCTAGATCTTCTAATGTTTTTCCTGTTCCTCTTACTACACAATCTAAAGGTTCTTCAGCAACATATACAGGCATCCCTGTTTCTATGCTTATTAATTTATCAAGATTTTTAATCAATGCTCCTCCTCCTGCTAGAACAATTCCTTTTTCCATTATATCTGAAGCTAATTCAGGTGGAGTTTTTTCTAATGTCACTTTTACAATATCTACAATCTTTGTTATAGATTCTTTTATTGCTTCTTCTACTTGAACAGATGTAATTTGAACATTTCTAGGTAGTCCATCTACTAAGTCTCTTCCTCTTATTTCCATGGACATTTCTGTCATTAATGGCATTGCACAACCTATTTGAATTTTTATCTGCTCTGCTGTTGTATCACCTATTGCTAAATTCATTTCTCTTTTTACATAATTTACAATGTCTTGGTCTAATTCATCACCGGCAACTCTTAGGGAATGACTAATTACAATCCCTCCTAAAGATATTACAGCAACTTCTGTTGTACCCCCACCAATATCAACAATTATACTTCCACTTGGTTCTGCAACATCTAGAGATGCTCCTATAGCAGCTGCCATTGGCTCTTCTATTAAATATACTTCTTTTGCCCCTGCTTGCAAAACAGATTCTTCGACTGCTCTTTCTTCTACTTCTGTAATTCCTGAAGGTACTCCCACAACTACTCTAGGTCTTCCTATATTATACCTTTTTCCAACTTTTCCAATTATATTTTTTAACATTAATTGTGTTGCTGTAAAATCTGCTATAACACCATCTTTTAAAGGTCTAACCGCCTTTATTTGATCTGGTGTTCTTCCTAGCATTTCTTTTGCTTCAGTCCCTGTTGCCATAATATTTCCAGTTTTTCTATTTATTGCCACTACTGATGGCTCTTTTAGAACTATCCCTTTTCCTTTTACAGTAACTAATAAATTTGCTGTACCTAAATCAATACCTATGTCTTTTGATCCAAATGTAAAAAATTTCATCTTATCTTTTCCTTTCCTTTTAAATTATTTAACATCCTTTATTTGGTTTTTATCAGATATCATTTCTGAAAAAATACTGGTAAATTTCATATCTCCTATCACTATATGGTCTAAAAGTTGAATTCCTAATATCTGTGCTGCATCATATAGTCTATTAGTGATTGTAATATCTGAATTACTAGGTGTACAATCGCCTGTAGGATGATTATGTACTAAAATTATTTTTGGTGCCTTCATTTTTATTGGTTCAGACAAAATATCTTTCATCCCTATCTCTGCATAATTTGTACCACCAATTGCTATATCTTGTATTTTTAATATTTCATTTTTTTCATTTAATATTACTATTTTTGCAATTTCTTTTTTCTCAAATCTTAATTCATTCATTAATATTTTTGCTAAATCATATGGTTGTCTTACTTTTATTTTCTTATAATTATTAGGTCTAGACATCCTTATCGCTAACTCACATACTGCCTTTAATTGTATTGCTTTTACTTTTCCAATTCCTTTTATTTTTATTAATTCTTCTATTGTTACATTCCTTAAAAAGTTTAGTTCATCTATGCTTTCATTATTCATACTTAATATTTTTTGTGCTATTTGTACAGAATTTTCAGTTCTGGTTCCTGTCTTTATTATAATTGCCAATAATTCTGCATTTGATAAGTTTTTTTCTCCATATAATTCTAATTTCTCATATGGTCTTTCTAACTCTGGTAATTCTTTCATTTTTAGAGACAAATTTATTCATTCCTTTCTATTTTTATTTGCCCCTAATTTATTTTTACAACTTTTTATATATAAATATTGCCAAAGTCATTCCTATTATACTTGCAACACTTATTTTGAATGTTAGTGCAAAACTTAATTTTAAAACTCCTAAATCTAATGGAATTGGATTTTCTAGTCCAAAACTTTGACTGTATGATAACCACCATAGCCAATCAACTCTTGATGCTAATTCTCCTAGTAATCCCCCAACTACTAGTCCTGATAAAATAAATATTAATAATATCCATATATTTTTTTCTTTTGTTGCCATATTTTTTACCTCCATATTTGTTTCTCTTACGGGTATTTATTTTTTCACATATGTATTATATATTGATTTAACATTTTTTTCAAGTAAATTTTGGTATTTTCTTCAATTCAGCAATTAAAAAAGTTACTATCTACAGCTCCAAATAAAGCAGTAATATCCTATAATATATGATTTTTCGGCTCAATACACAATTTAAGAAATTCTAAATTAATTTTTTGGCACCCTTTCACTTAGTCCGAGCTAAAGCTCGACGCGAACATTTTCCAAAAAATTAATTAATAATTTCTAGAATTGTTCCAATCGCATTCAAAATCATATATTATAGGATATTATTGCTTTATTTGGGGCTGTGGATAGTAACTTAAAAAATTAGAATTAATCTTTTAAAGTTGAATTAATTTCCTATTTATGATATATTTAAAAAAGTTTATTATTTTTATTACCAAAAATTGTGCATTTAAATATAATAATATTAGTAGTATAATATAATTAGTACCATTTTAGGAGGAATTTCTTTATATGAAGATTGAAAAGTTAACTGAAAATAAAATTCGTGTTATTATCAATGATGAAGACTTGAAACAAAACAACACAGATTTACATACAATTATGACAAAATCATTAGAAAATCAGGGATTATTTTTAAATATATTATCTAAAGCAGAAAAAGAAGTAGGTTTTTATACTGAAAATTGCAAACTTCTTATTGAAGCTTTTTCTACATCTGATGATATGTTTGTGTTCACCATCACTAAATATAGTGAAAATGATTTTAAAGATGCCTTACCAAACAATCCAAAAAAATTAACAGTAAAAAGAAAATCTGTTAATATCAGCAATTCAGATGCTATCTATAAATTCAATGATTTTGAAGAATTTTGCAACTTTTGTAATTGTATAAATAATAAAAATCAATTTGAAATAAACAAACTTTCAAAACATATTTCTTTATATTTATATAATAATACATATTATTTAATACTTGCAAATATTAATACAAATTATAAAAACATAAAAATATTTTATAATACAATATCTGAATTTGGAAAATTCGTTTCAAACTCTAATACTTTTAAAACAAAATTAATAGAACATGGTAATAGTATTATTAAGAAAAATGCTATTTCTATAGGAATAAAATATTTTTCAGAATAAAATTTTTAGTATCTTTTTTAACTTGTATACGGAAATATCTTAAATAAGTCTAAAATAAAAATCAATTTCCTATACAATGCAAAAATAACTTATACAAATAAAAATCCGGATTATAAATAATAAAAACCGGATTTTTATTTTATATAGAATTTAATTTTTTCTAAAATTTTAATTAATATAAATAATTTTGTGGATTATATGCTACTCCATTTACTCTTATTTCTAAATGTAAATGTGGTCCAGTAGAATTTCCTGTTGAGCCAACTGCTGCTATAGTTTGTCCTTGTGATACACTAGCACCAGCTGAAACATATAATTTGCTACAATGTGCATAATATGTTTGAACATTGTTTCCATGTGATATTACTATCATATTTCCATAAGATCCTTTATATCCTGAAAAAGTTACTGTTCCTGAAGCTGTTGCTACAATTGGAGTTCCTGTTGATGTTGCAATATCTAATCCTGTGTGTGATGATCTTCTAATAGCACTTCCAACTCCAAATTTTGATGTGATAATTCCTGAAACAGGTCTTATCAAACTAATCCCTAAATTTGCTTTTCCTCCTGATGTTTTACTTGAAGTATTAACAGTCCCTGTCGACTTAGCTTTAGTAGTATTTGAACTTCTCGTACTTGCAACTGTGACTTTTACTGGCTCTACATATAATTTAGCAATTGCTTCATCAGAAGAGACAAAATCTTTCATTTCTGTTTCATATTTTTCTGCTATTGATAAATTATTTATATTTGTACTACCTTTTTCTTTAAGTGTATCTAATACTTTTTGTGCCTCATCGAAACTTGAAATATAATATTTTTCCTCTCCATTTTCTAATATAGAATAATATCTATAATATTCAATTCCTTGTTCTTTTACTTTATTATATATTTCATCATCATTTGTTACAACATCTTTTTTTAGTAGACATAATTCATATTCAGGAAGATTTTCAACCTGAACAAATGCTGTATTATCATTTTCGCCTTCTCCATGTTCTACAAAAGCATTAATCTTGTGTTGTAACTCTGTTCTATTTTCTGTATATCCTACTTGTTCTCCATTTATATAAACACTATATGTTGGTTTGTATAAAAACGCTATTGCTCCAATTATTAAAAATATTGCAATTAATAAAAGAATAAACATTTTTATTCCTTTTTTTGTATGTACCATTAATTTTTTAAACATTACAATATCTCCTTTGTATATGATATTGTAATATTATTGTAATTTTTTTAAAATTGCAAAGATTATGAATTGCTAATTTCCGTAAGATTTTTTATTTTTTCTTTGTTATTCTTTATTTTTTATGGTTTTTCTTTATTTTACTTTTTTAGGGGACGTTCCTTCAATCCCGAAAATTAGGGAACAAAGGGACGGACTTTTTTACCATTTTGGGGACGCGTCCAAAAAGGGAATCTTAATTCTATAACATTTTTTACTATAAGAACAAAGTATTATATATAAATTTAATAATTACGAATGCGAATGAAAGAATATTATAAATTCCCTTTTTGGACGCGTCCCCAAAATGGTAAAAAAGTCCGTCCCTTTGCCCCCTAATTTTCGGGATTGAAGGAACGTCCCCTAAAAAAATGAATAAAAAATTTAAATTTGTAAAAACTATTTAAGAATTAAAAAATGAAAGGAAGGATAAAAATGGCAGATCTAAATCAAATGGAATTACAACATTTAAGACACCTAATAGGTGCACACGAAACTGCATATCAAAAGTTAAACACTTATTCATCTCAAGCAGTGGATCCACAAATAAAACAGTTATTTACTAAATCAGCTCAAGATGCATTAAATACTAAACAAAAATTGATGACTTTTTTGAATAATTAGACAATAATTAAATAGTAAGGAGGAAAATATAATGGATGAAAAAACTATGGTAAATGATATTTTATCAGGTGTTAAATCTGATCTAACAGCTTATCAAACAGCAATTTCTGAATCAGAAAATATGCAATTAAGACAAACTTTTCAACAAATAAGAAATAATGATGAAAGTTTTCAATATGAGTTATTTAAAATTGCACAATCTAAGGGTTATTATATACCTGCTCAAAAAGCTACTGTAACTGAAATAAATACTGTTAAAACAGAATTATCAAATTAAATATTAATTATAAATTAATTATAAATTAATTTTTATATCATTAGAAAATATCTAATTTTCTATAACATAAAAAAGATATCTTATCAAAAATGAAAGATATCTTTTTTCTAATTAAATTATTTCAAGATTTGCGAATTTTGCCATTAGTCTTTTATGTCCTACTTTATCAAAGTTTATATCTACTTTTAAGTCTTCTCCTTCTGGTTCTACAGAGTTTATTGTTCCTTCTCCAAATTTTTTGTGATATACTCTTATTCCTGCTTCGTATTTACTTAAGTCTACTTGTTGTGTTGATTTTTTTCCTATATTATTTAAGTTATTTAGAAAACTTTCTGCTGTTCTAAACATAAATCCATTCGAAGTATTTGATTTTTTTGTATTTCCTACTGATGATATTGATGCTGCTACAGCTGGTTCTTTTTGCGTGTCTATTTTGTATGTTTTTATATTTCCAGAATTTCTACTTCCATATGACCAACTATATGCTGAATCTTCAAACATTCTATCCTTATTTGTTTTTCCATCACTGTCTCCAAATACATCTTGATATCCTTCTAGTAAATCTTCTGGTATTTCCTTTATAAATCTTGATACTGGATTATAACTTGTTGAACCAAATATTGTACGCTGTCTACTGCATGTTAAAAATAAATAATTCTTTGCTCTTGTTATTCCTACATAGCATAAACGTCTTTCTTCTTCTAATTCTCTTGGCTCTGAAATTGATTTGTACCCAGGGAATATTCCTTCTTCCATTCCTACTAAAAATACTACTGGGAATTCTAGTCCTTTAGCACTATGTAGTGTCATAAGTGTTACGGATTCTTCGTTTTCTTCCATATTGTCAAGGTCGCTTGATAAAGTTATTCCTTCTAAAAATTCTCTTAACCCGTTTTCTGCAAATTCTTCTTCAAATTCCATCGCCACTGTTAAAAATTCTTCTAAGTTTTCTATTCTATTTTCAGCTTCTATGGTGTTCTCATCTTCTAATGCTTTTGTATATCCTGTCTTTTTCAATGTTTGTTTGATTAACTCTGATACTGATAAGTCTTCTATCTTACTTTTTAGTTCTTCTATTGTGTTTATAAATTCTCTTGAATTTAAATATACTCTATTTAGTCCATATTGCTCTGCATCTTTTATTATTTCATACATTGATTTCTCATTTGAAATTGCTAATTGTTCTACTTTGTCTAAACTAGTTTTCCCTATTCCTCTTTTTGGTTCGTTTATTATTCTTTTTAAACTTAAATTATCTGCATTATTTTGTATTAATCTTAAATATGCAATTATATCTTTTATTTCTTTTCTTTCATAGAATTTTAATCCACCTACAATTTTGTATGGAATATTTTCTCTTCTGAAAATATCTTCTATTGCTCTTGATTGTGTATTCATTCTATATAAAACTGCAAAATCAGAATATTTATAATATTCTTCTCTTTTTAAATGTTCTATTTGTGAAACTATATATGAACCTTCATCATATTCATTTTCTGCTAGATATACTTGTGGTAAGTTCCCTTGTTCGTTTTCTGTCCATAATTCTTTTTTGTATTTTACTTCATTATTCTTTATTACAGCATTTGCTGCTTTTAATATATTACCTGTACATCTATAATTTTGCTCTAGTTTTATTATTTTAGTTCCTGGGAAATCTCTTTCAAAATTTAAAATATTTGAAATGTCTGCTCCCCTAAAAGAATATATTCCTTGATCATTATCTCCAACAACTGTTATATTTCCATTTCTTGATGCAAATAATGTTATCAATGTAAATTGTGATTTATTAGTATCTTGATACTCGTCTACTAAAACATATTTAAATTTATTTGAATAATATTCTAATACATCAGGATTTTCCATTAGTACTTTAATAGTATAATTTATAATATCATCAAAATCTATTGCATTATTTTCTTTTAATCTTTTCTGATATAATTCATAAACTGTTGCTATTGTTTCTTTTCTAAAATCGCCATTTGCTCTTAAAGTATATTGGTCTGGCTCTAACATTTCATTTTTAGCATTACTTATTTCTGAAAGAACCGCTCTATCATTAAATAATTTATCATCTATTGCTAGGTCTTTCATACAATTTTTCACTAATGTTTTTTGGTCTGATGTGTCAAATATAATAAATGATGTATCAAATCCTATTCTATCTATAAATCTCCTTAAAATACGTACACATATTGAGTGAAATGTACCCATCCATATGTCTTTTGCTGGGTCTCCTACTAATCCAGCTATTCTTTCTTTCATTTCATTTGCTGCTTTATTTGTAAATGTGATTGCTAGAATGTCCCATGGTTTAACGTTTTTTTCCCCTATTAAATAAGCTATTTTGTGTGTTAGTACTTTTGTTTTTCCACTTCCAGCCCCTGCTATTACTAAGCATGGTCCTTCTGTATTTATTACGGCTTCGTATTGTTTGTCATTTAATCCTTTTAATATATCTTGCATATTTTGTTCCTTTCTTTATTCAAAACTCTGTTTGTATTCTACCATATCTTTTTTACGTTTTCAAGATTAAATATACATTTTTTAGAAATTATCTTTATGCCAATTACCACTCATGACTAGTAATATTTGATAACTTATATCATAGTAGCTAATATTCCTAACAAAAATCCTATTATATTTCCAATGGCTGTCATTCTTCCATGATATAATTTGTTTGATTCTGGTGCAAGTTCTCCTGATACTATATATAACATTGCACCTGCGGCAAAACTTAAGCATATTGCAATTATTTCTTGTGATATATTTCCTATTATTGCTCCAAAAAATGCTCCAATTCCTGTTGTCACTCCTGATAATACTACATAGAAAATAACTTTACTTTTTTTCATTCCTCCATTTTTCATAGGTACTGCCATTGATATTCCTTCTGGTTGATTCTG
>CAMMNR010000003.1 GCA_946498265.1 uncultured Clostridium sp.
ATTACTGTTGGTTCTACAAATTCATCAAATACTTCTTTTTGATATGAATCTTCGATAGCTTTTATTGGACTTCCTGCTTTTATTCCTTTTCCATTTACTAATGCATCATAACATTTTTGAATTCTTTGCCATCTTTTGTCTCTATCCATTGCATAAAATCTACCAGATAAACTTGCAATTTTTCCAATTCCTTTTTCTTTCATTTTTTCTTGTAGTTTTGCAATATATCCTTCTGCTGATGCTGGCGGTGTATCTCTTCCATCTAAAAAGCAATGTACATAGACATTCTCAAAATCTCTTCTTTTTGCCATTTCTAAAAGTCCATATAAATGTCTATTATGGCTATGAACTCCTCCATCTGATACTAATCCTAATATGTGTAATTTCGAATTATTTTTTTTACAGTTTTCAATTGCAGAAATGAATGCTGGATTTGTGAAGAAATCTCCATCTTCAATTGATTTTGTTATTCTTGTTAATTCTTGATAAACAATTCTTCCTGCTCCTATGTTTGTGTGTCCTACTTCTGAATTTCCCATTTGTCCATCTGGTAATCCAACATTTAGTCCACTTGTATATATTTCTGTATTCGAATATTTTTTCATTAGTTTATCTATATTAGGTGTTTTGGCTAATTTTACTGCATTTCCGTCTTTGTTTGGATTAATTCCAAATCCATCTAATATCATTAACATTGTAAGTTTATCTTTCATTTCTATTTCATCCTTTCATTTGATACAGTCCAAAATTGTAATTAGCTTAATTAAATTTGACACAGCTCATTGTAATTATTTTTCAACTAAAAATTCTATATTTTCTTTATAATAATTATTTAAATCAATATATAAATCTCTTGTAATATTAACAGGTACTTTGTCTGTTAAATAGTATGCCTTAGGTATTGTGTAAATTCCTTCTTTATTTAAAAGAAATACTGAGATATTCTTTTCTTCTGGTGCTACTATCCAATATTCTTTCACACCAAATTTTTGATACAAATTGAATTTTTTTACTCTATCCATACTGCTTGTACTTGGTGATAGTATTTCCACAATAAAATCTGGTGCTCCTAAAATACAATTTTTTTGGATTTTGTTTTCATCACAAACTATTAATAAGTCTGGTTGTACTACATTAAATTCTTTTTTGTCATCTTTTTCTCCTGATAGTCTTACATCAATAGGTGATGAAAAAACTTTACATTTTTTTCCTTTCAAATAGTTTTTTATTTGATATAAAATTTCTCCTAAAATTCCTTGATGTATTACTGTTGGTGCTGACATTAAATATAAATCTCCATCTATTATTTCATACCTTTTGTCTTCCGGAAAATTTAATAAATCTGCATAACTGTATTTTTGTTCTGCTTCTTGTTTTAAAGCTAAATTATTCATTTTTTTTCTCTCCTTCATATTAAATTTTCCCCCCAATCATATATTTTGTACATTTAGGCATCAATATATCAATTTTATTAATGTCGAATTTCATTATTTGTTGTAATTTACTATTTTGCTAAATTCGTCAGCTTTTAGACTAGCTCCTCCTACTAGGCCCCCATCTATATCTGACATTTCAAATAATTCTTTTGCATTTGAGCTCTTTACACTACCTCCATATTGTATTATAACTCTTGAACCTGTTGTTTGTCCATATATTTGGCAAATTTTATTTCTTATTTCTTTTATACTATTATTTGCATCTTCACTTGTTGCTGTTTTTCCTGTTCCAATTGCCCATATTGGTTCATATGCTATTATTGTATTGGCAACTTGTTCTTCTGTTAACCCTTCTAATGCTAATTCTGTTTGTTTTGTTATTATTTCTGTTGTTTTTCCTGTTTCTCTTTGTTCTAATGTCTCTCCTACACATACTATCGGTTTTAAACCATTTTCAAATGTTGCTTTTAACTTTTTATTTACAGTTTCATCTGTTTCTGCAAAATATTGTCTTCTTTCTGAATGTCCTATTATTACATATTCTACTCCTATAGATTTTAGCATTTGTCCTGATACTTCTCCTGTATATGCTCCTTTTTCTTCAAAATGCATATTTTGTGCTCCGATTTTTATATTTGTATTTTGTGCTGTTAATAGTGCATAAAATAGGTCTGTATATGGAACACATAGTATTACTTCGTTTTCTGTATCTTTTACTAATGGTATTAGTTGTTCTATAAAACTCATTGCTTCGTTTGGTAACATGTTCATTTTCCAATTTCCTGCAATTACTTTTTTTCTCATATTAACATCTTTCCTTTCTCCCTTTTGGGGACGCGTCCAAAAAGGGATTTTTATCCTAGATTTTATAAATAATTCTTACTTTATTATAATTTTTTAATTCCCTTTTTGGACGCGTCCCCAAAAGGGAATTACTAATTATTTATCCATTAAACACTCAATTCCTGGTAATTTTTTACCTTCTAAAAATTCTAATGATGCTCCTCCACCTGTTGAAATATGTGTCATTTTGTCTTGTAATCCTGCTTTTTTCACTGCTGCTGCTGAGTCTCCTCCACCAATTATTGTTGTTGCATCTATTTCTGATAATACTTTTGCAATTGAATTTGTTCCTACTGCAAATTGTGGGAATTCAAATAATCCTAAAGGTCCGTTCCATACAACTGTTTTTGCTTTTCTTAATTCTTCAGAAAATTGTTTTATTGCTTCTTCTCCTATATCAAAACCTTCCCAATCTGCTGGTATTTCTGTACATTTTACAGTTTTGCTTTCTGTGTTTATATCAAATTCTTTTCCTATTTTTGTGTCTGCTGGTAACATTAGTTTTACACCTTTGTTTTTTGCTTTTTCCATTAGTTCCTTTGCTAAATCTAATTTGTCTAATTCACATAAAGATTTACCAACTTCATATCCTTGTGCTTTAAAAAATGTATATGCCATTCCTCCACCAATTATTAATGTATCTACTTTTTCTAATAAATTATCAATTACTCCTATTTTATCAGAAACTTTAGCTCCTCCTAGAATAGCTACAAATGGTCTTTCTGGATTATTTAAGGCATTTCCTAAGAATTTTAATTCTTTTTCTATCAAAAATCCTGCTACTGCTGGCAAATATTGTGCAACACCTGCTGTTGAACTATGTGCTCTATGAGCTGCTCCAAAAGCGTCATTTATATATATTTCAGCTAAACTTGCTAATTGTTTACTAAATTCTGGATCATTATCTGTTTCTTCTCTATGGAATCTTACATTTTCTAGTAACATTATTTCACCATTTCTTAGTTCATCTGCTTTTTTCTTTGCATCTTCTCCTATTACATCATTTGCCATTATGACTTCTTTATTTAATAATTTTGATAATTCTTTTGCTACTGGTTTTAATGAGAATTCTGGTTTAAATTCTCCTTTTGGTCTTCCTAAATGTGAACATAGAATTATTGCACAATTATTTTCTAATAAATATTTTATTGTTGGTAATGCGGCAACAATTCTTGCATTATCAGTAATGTTTTTGTTTTCATCCATTGGTACATTAAAATCGCATCTTACTAATACTTTCTTATTTTCTAAATCAATATCTCTTATTGTTTTTTTATTCATTTTTAAATTCCTCCTTTTTTGTCATTTTGTAGTTTACATACCATTTTGACAAACTTTTTTATTATTTTTTCTAAATCACCTTTATTCTATACCAAAAAAGAATACTTTTCAAGTATTCTTTTCATAAAGTTTATTCATTTTATAGTTTCTTTGAAAATTATATTGACAGATAAACTTAAAAAATTATCAAATAGTACTAGGGCTGAACAGTAACGTTTGATTTCTTTACTTTTTAATTTTATTCTCCTTGGTATAATTCAGATAAATTTATCTCATAACCTGAAGATGTAGTTAATATATCTCCATTTATAGTTCCATAATTTCCTTCTTCTACAACTTCTATAAATTCATCATATGTTAAACTTCTATTTTTCTTTTCCTTTTCTACTAATGCATCTGCTTGGATTTTCTGCACTATACTTTCTTTTTCTGCTTGTTCGTTTGCTTCTCTTGACTGACTTATTGTTCCTCTTTCTCCTACTGTACTACCTACAGCTATTCCTGCTAAAATTAGTAGTATTACAATGGTAATAACTAAAGCAATTAGAGTGACACCTTTATTATCTTTCCATATTCTTAGTTTCATTTTTTATCATTCCTTTGCATTATTTTTATATATTAACACCTAATATTTATTAAGACACGTTATATATATTATCAACGTGTCTTATTTTGTTTTTATTAATCTTTAGATGCTATATAACAAGCTAAATCTACTAATTTATTTGAATATCCCCATTCGTTATCATACCAAGCTACTAATTTTACAAATGTATCTGTTAGCATTATTCCTGCTGTGCTATCGAATATTGATGTATGTGGATCTGATGTGAAGTCTGATGATACAACTGGATCATCTACATATTCTACTATTCCTTTCATGCTTCCTTCTGATGCTTCTTTCATTGCTTTACAAATTTCTTCATATGTTGTAGGTGTTGCTAAATTACATGTTAAATCTACAACTGAAACATCTACAGTTGGTACTCTAAATGACATTCCTGTTAATTTTCCATTTAATGATGGTATAACTTTTCCAACAGCTTTTGCTGCTCCTGTTGATGATGGTATGATATTTGCTGATGCAGCTCTTCCACCTCTCCAGTCTTTTTTAGATGCTCCGTCTACTGTTTTTTGTGTTGCTGTTGTTGCATGTACTGTTGTCATTAATCCTTCTTTTATTCCGAATTTATCATTTATTACTTTAGCAAGTGGTGCTAAACAGTTTGTTGTACATGATGCATTAGAAACTATTTTCATACTTGGGTCATATGTTTCATTATTAACACCCATAACAAACATTGGCGCATCTTTTGATGGTGCACTTATTATTACTTTTTTAGCTCCTGCATCTATATGTGCTTGTGCCTTTTCTAGTGTTGTGAATACACCTGAACATTCTAATACATAGTCTACTCCTAATTCTCCCCATGGAATGTTATGTGGATCCATTTCATTATATACTTTTATTTCTTTTCCATTTACTACTAAATGTCCATCTTTTTCTTCTACTGTCCCTTTAAATCTTCCATGTACTGTATCATATTTTGTCATATATGCCATGTAGTCTGCTGCTATAAATGGATCATTTATTGCTACTACTTCTACTCCCTCTCTTGCAATTGCTGCTTGGAATGATAAATTTCCTATTCTTCCAAATCCATTAATACCTATTTTTACTGACATAAAAATTCCTCCTTCTTACACTTCTTAATCAATAATTATAGTATTGCCTTTTTTCTTTAGACAATACTATTCTATATTAAATTTTTTTACTTTTCAAGTAGTATTTTAAAATTTTTTCTCTTTCTATTAAATATTATGTTACTATTAAGCCCTGGTACTAAAACTAATTAGTAACTATATATTTACGGCACATAATAAGACCATAATATCCCAAAATATATGATTTTGAATGTGATTGGAACAATTTTAGAAATTATTAATTAATTTTTTGGAAAATGTTCGCGTCGAGCGAAGCTCGGACTAAGTGAAAGGGTGCCAAAAAATTGATTTAGAATTTCTTAAATTATGTATTGAGCCGAAAAATCATATATTTTAAGATATTATGGGCTTAGCTGAGACTGTGAATTAAATATTATTTTGCATTCATTAATTTTTCAAGTACTATTATAAACATTGCATGAGACCATCCTAATCCAAGTACCCAATTAGGTTTTAGAGTACTATTATCAACTTGTTCACCAATCAAATAATGTTTTCCAGCTGTTTTAACTACAAAATCAAAAGTTTCTTTTGCTTTTTTCTTTTCTCCTGATTCTAAATAATATAATGTCATCCAAAGATTTGCAATTGGCCAAGGATTACCATTCATATAGTGATCTTGCTCAAATCTTTGATATCCTCCTGTATAAGTTCTTATTGAAAGATTTATTCTTTCTATTGTATTTTGTATTTTCTTTTCTTTTGGTTTGAATACATTAAATGGAACTACTGCACCTAATATACTAATATCCATTTTTCTGTCTTCTAAATTTCTTACATATGATTTTTTTTCTTCATCATATAAATTTTCATTTATATAGTTTTTTAATTGTACTTGTAAATTTTCTAAAGCCCTTTCTTCTTTAGCCACTTTTTCTTGCTTTAATCTATTATTCTCAAAATCTGAGATATTATTTCCTAATATTCTATATATTTTCATCATACTCTCAAATGCTGAGTAAATGCTTGCTAATGAGTATAAATGAACACCTTCATTCATTTCCCATAAATCATAACTTACATGATATTTATGACCTGGATGTTTTTCTTGCATTTCTTTTTCCATTTCTTCTTGTACTTTATCTTTTTTGGCTGTTTTATCTTCTATATTTAACCAATCTTTTATATATCTTTTTAGAAAATCTACTGCCTTTTCACACATTTGTAAATTTTCTTTTAAGAATTTAACTGATTTTGTATAATTATAATGTTCTAATACACCATAAACTACACTTGCTGTTTCATCAACCTGATATCCCCAACAAGGTGCTAGTCTTCCATCTGTAAAAAATCTTTGTTCCCACATTCCATTTTTACTTTGTGTATTTTTACAAAATATCTTATAAAATTTTTCAGTTTCTTTTTCCATTTTTAATATATCTAACGCTTTTGTCATAAATATTGCGTCTCTTGTCCAACAATATGCATATCTTCCACACTTTGTGAAATTTTCGTCAATCTCAGGTGAAGCTATAATTCCTCCTGTTTCTGGATTTGTTAATAATGGAAATAGTAGAATACTTCTTTTATATATTTCTTGTATTTTTTCTTCATAACTATTTTCTGGTTCCTTCATATTTAACCCATTATGATTTTTTACAAATTTTCTCCAATATGATTTTGTATTAATATATTCTTTCTTTAAATCTAATTTTTTTATTCTTTCTATTTCATCTTCCATTTTAGAAATATTTTCGTTTTCATCCACTAATATACATATTTCTAATATTCTTTTTTCCATTGGTTTTAACAATCCTATATCATAACAGATACTTGAGTCATTTGACATTCCTATATAATCTTTGTCATATATTTCTCCTCTTTTTATTGTATCTTTGCTACCATGTATTTGATGCTTTGATAAATTTTCTCCTTTTGCAAATGTTGAAAATGCAAAATCATGTGCATATTGTAACATTCCACCATTTATAATTTTACATCCTACGAAATTATTATTATCAGACAATAATTCTGAATGTATATAAAAGCTTAAGTTTAAATCTATTTTGCTTTCATTCATAAATATATATCTTTTTACTAATATATTTTCTTTTATTGGCATATAGTCTGTTTGTAAAATTTTTAGGTTAAAATATGTATTTGTTACTTCTGTATTTAATATATTTGTATCTGGTTCATAATATTGTTTATAAACATTATTTATATCATCATGTAAATATATTAAATCAGAAGAATTTACTTTAACTCCTGTATGAAAAAAATTTATAAATTGCTTGTAATCTTTAGTTGGAAAATACATTCTTTCCAACTCCCCTTTTGCTGTGAAAGTAGCTATCATATTTTTGTTTCCTATTATTGCTTCATTATAATACTTATTTTCCATTATTATCTCCTTACCCTTCTATAACATTCACAATTTGTTTTTCTAGGTCTTTTATCTTTTCATTTATTCTGAACATGTCTTCATCTTTTAATGTTGTGTCATTTATGTCTTTTCTTACATAGTATTCCATATCATTTAATTCATCTTTTAACATTTCTAGTCTTTGAATGATTTCATTTCTAATTGTTTTTTCTACTTTTCTTTCTAGTTTATGTGTCATTTCTATTGTGTCTTTAAGTTCATATGTTTCTCCATATTCTGGTATTGTAACTGGAAGTTTTGCTTCTGTTTCTATTTTTTCTCTTAATACATCTTGTGATTCTTCTTCTCCATGTACTAAAAATATGTGTTTTGGTTTTTTGATAAATGAATATATAAAATTCATTAACCATTCTTGGTCTGCATGTCCTGAATAGCCTTCTATATATTCTATTCTTGCATTTACTGCGATTTCGTCTCCAAATATTTTTACAGTTTTTGCTCCATTTACTAAACTATATCCTAGAGTTCCTGGAGCTTGATATCCTACAAATAGTATTGTACTTTTTGGATTCCATAAATTGTGTTTTAAGTGATGTTTTATTCTTCCTACTTCACACATTCCACTTGCTGATATTATTATACTTGGTGTTTCGTCTTGATTTAATGCCTTTGATTCATCTGCTGTCATTGTGAATTTTAGTCCTGGGAATTCTAATGGGTTGTCCCCTCTTAAAATTTCTGCTTTTGTTTCGTCATCAAACAAGTCTGTGTTTTCTCTAAATACTTCTGTTGCTGATATTGCTAATGGGCTATCCACATATACTGGTGCTTTCATTAATTTTTTGTATTTTCTTCTAAATTCTTCATCTTTATTTTCATCTTTTAATTTATTTACTTCATATAATATTTCTTGTGTTCTTCCTACTGCAAATGATGGTATTACAACTGTTCCTCCATTGTCTAATGTTTCTGATACTACATCTAGAAATATTTCTGCTTTTTTGTCATTTTGCATATGAAGTCTACTTCCATATGTTGACTCCATAACTAAATAGTCCGTATCTTCTATCATTGTTGGAGAACTAAGTAGTGGTATATCATTATTTCCTATATCTCCTGTAAATACTGTTTTGGTTTCTTTGTCTCCTTCTTTTACCCATAATTCTATAATGCTTGAACCTAACATATGGCCAGCATCATTATATCTTACATGAATTTCAGGTGTAATTTCTATTACTTCATCATAATTTACTGGTTTAAATATTTCTAAACATCTTGCAGCATCTTCTGCAGTATACATTGGTGGAATTGCTGGTTCACCTTTTCTTAGTCTTTTTTTGTTTTTCCATTGACTTTCCATTTCTTGAATATGTCCGCTATCTGGTAACATTAATGCACATAGATCACATGTTGCTTTATGTGCATATACTGGGTTTCTAAATCCTTCATTATATAATTTTGGTATTCTTCCTGAATGATCTATATGCGCATGTGTTAATAGCATAAAATCTATTTCTTTTGGGTCATATTGAAATTCTTGTGTATTTTTTAGCTCATCTTCCGCTTTTCCTTGCCACATTCCACAATCTACTAAAAATTTTTTTCCTGCTCCTTCAACAAGAAAATTTGACCCAGTAACTGTTTTTGTTGCTCCCAAAAAAGTAATTTTCATAAACGACCTCCATCTTGTGCCAAAGAAGGTATAGGGAATTTGGGGACGGGATGTAGGGAATTGAGGGAGGGGGCTAAAAATCCCTATAGAAACAAATCAAAAATAAAATATATTTAACATTTTTTAAGTATAGGGATTTTAAGCCCCGTCCCTAAATTCCCTACATCCCGTCCCTAAATTCCCTACACCTTCTTTGGCACATTTTTAATTATTTATCAATTTTATTTTTCTATTTAATTTTATTTCCATATCTTTTTTATTTATATTCCCCATATTTTCTATCTCAATTTTTTCTTCATATGCGTTTTCATCAAAAATTTGAATGAAAAATTTATCTTTTTCTTTTGTAATCTTTATATATAATTCTTCTAAACTTATAGTCCTTAAAGTAAATAAATTTTTAATTATGATATAATCTATATCTTCTTTTTTGCTCATTTTTTCTATCAATTTTATCTCATGTGCTTTTAATATTATTTCTTTTTGTATTTCTTGTACATCTTTTTCTAGCTCTTTTACTTGATATATCGATTTTTCGTAGTCAAATGGTAATAAATTATAATATCTGAATTCATATACTATTTTTAATAACTCATGTCTTGTTTTTGCTTTTTCTAGTTTTATTTTATAACATTTTAAAAATTCTTTTTGTATTTTTATTATTAGTTTCCTTATTTCCTTTTGTATATCTTTTGTTTCGACTAATTTTAAGTATTTATATTTTTCTTTTAATTCTTTTTTATATTTTACAAAATTTTTTGGTTTTAATAATTCATTTAATTTTTCTATTTTTTCTATATATTCTTCTCTTTCTTGTTCTAACATTTTTGCTAATATTCGTATACTAAATATTTTTTCTTCTAGTGCTAATCTTTGATTTCTATTGACATACTCTTTTTGTAATAACTCTTTGTTGTTTATGGTTTCATCTATTTGTTTTATTTGTTTTGTTATTTCCATTTTTTTGTCTGTAACATTTTGTATAAATTCTTTGTTATCTTTTATATAATCTAATTCATTTTCTACTTTTTCTTTTGTTTCTAACATTTTTTTCTTTATTTTTGAGTCATATTTTATATCTAACAAAATAGATATTATTTTTAAATTTTCTACTAGTGCATCTTTATTTTCTTTGCCATATAAGTCTTCTAATTTGTTTTGAAATAATTCCATATAATCTATAATGTACTCATCATTTGTTACCCAATTATTTAATAGCTTATGTCCTAATAATATTCGTAGATTTTGATATATTAAATTATGACTTACACTTTCTATCTCACTTGATATTGTTGTCCAAGAGTATCCGTTGAAGTCTCTTAATGGTTCTACTGTATTTATATTATTTCCTACATTTATTAAGTCTGATAATGTTTTATTTATTAAAAAATATTTGTCTTTTATTATTTTTTCGTTTTTACTGATTTTTGCTACACAATATAATATTTTTCTTTCTATTGGATAACAGATTATTTTTTTTAGCTTTTTTTCTACTAAAAATGTTTTATTTCCCATTATTTTGCTTTCTTCTGAATTAGGTCTAACAAGTTTTATTGTTTCACAATTGTTTTTGATATTTTTTATTAGTTGCTCTATAAATTCTTCTTTTGTCTCTACATCTTGTTTTACTTTTTCATAATCTTTGTATGCTGCTTCAATTTTATATAAGATTGATAAAAGATTACTTTTCGTATTTTCATCAAAAAGCTTTTTTTCTAAAACTTCTTCTAATTCATTGTTATAGTTTTTCTTTACTATTTTTTCTAATATCTTATCTGTTTTCTTTTGCAAAACTTGGTTCCTCCCCAAAATTTTTACTATATTATTAGTATCTACTATTTTTAATTGTTTTAAACTATTAATTTGTGACTTCTGTATTACTTCCCATTTTTAATTCATTCAATCTTTCTAAAGTCATTAAAACTTCTCTTGGCTTACTTCCTTGATATCCAGATATTACTCCTCTTTCTTCCATTTGGTCAATTATTCTTCCTGCACGTGCATAACCTACTTTAAATCTTCTTTGTATAAATGATGTTGATGCTTGTCCAGTTTCTACAACTGTTTGTATTGCATCCATTAAGAATGGGTCTGTTTCATCATCTTCTGATTCTTGTGCTATTTCTTTGTCTGTTTTATTGCTATTTTCTATACTTTCTAAAATATCTTCACTATATGTAGCTGTTCCGTTTGATTTTATAAAATCTACTATTTTCTCAACTTCTTCGTCTGAAACGAATGCACCTTGTACTCTTGATGGTTTTGGTGCTCCTGATGGGAAGAAAAGCATATCTCCTTTTCCTAATAATTTTTCTGCTCCAACACCATCTAATATTGTTCTTGAATCTACTTGTGATGATACTGCAAATGCTATTCTTGATGGTACATTTGCTTTTATCAATCCTGTTATTACATCTACTGATGGTCTTTGTGTTGCAATTACTAGGTGCATTCCTGCTGCTCTTGCTTTTTGTGCTAATCTACATATTGATTCTTCCACTTCTTTTGCTGCTACCATCATTAAATCTGCTAGCTCATCTATAATTATAACAATTTGTGGTAGTTTTCCTGTTCCTTCCCCTTCTTTTTCTATTGCTTTGTTATATCCTGCTAAATCTCTTACACCTTTACTTGCAAATAAGTTATATCTATTATCCATTTCTTGTACAGCCCAAGCTAATGCTCCTGCTGCTTTTCTTGGGTCTGTTACAACAGGTATTAATAAATGTGGTATTCCATTATATACTGAAAGTTCTACTACTTTAGGATCTACCATAACTAATTTTACTTCACTTGGCTTACTTTTATATACAATACTTGTAATAATTGTGTTTATACATACACTTTTACCTGAACCAGTTGATCCTGCAATTAATACATGTGGCATTTTTGCAATATCTGCTAATTGTATATTTCCTGCAACATCTTTTCCTAGTGCTATTGTTAATTTTGATTTACTATTTCTAAATTCTTCACTATCTAAAACTTCTCTTAGATGTACTGCTTCTTTTTCTTTGTTTGGAACTTCTATTCCTACTGCTTGTTTTCCTGGTATTGGTGCTTCTATTCTTATTGTTTCTGCTGCTAAGTTAAGTGCTATATCATCTGCTAAATTAGCTATTTTGCTAACCCTAACTCCTTCTGCTGGTTTTAGCTCATATCTTGTGATTGCTGGCCCTACTGATACATTTTCTACTTTTGCTGATACACCAAAACTATATAATGTTTTTTGTAATTTTGTAGCAGTATCTGTCAATAACTTTGCTCCTCCTTTTAATGCTTTTTTAGATGGTTTACTTAAGATTTCTATTGGAGGATATTCATAATGTTCATCTTCTACAACCATTGCATGTTGTAGTTGTAGTACTTCTTTTTTCTTTTCTTCTTTCTTTTCTTCTTCTTGTTTGAATAATTCATTTTCTGTTTCAGTATTTTGAGCGGTTTGTTTAAATATATTATCTTCTATAACATCTGGCTGTACTACTTTTTTCTTAGAATTTTTTGTTAATGGTTCTAAATCTTCTCCAGAATGGTCATATTTTTTCAAAGGTGTAGCTTCTTCTGCTCCATCCACAATTCTTCCACCAAAGTTAATTTTTATTTGGTTTTCCATTTCTTTTCTTTCTCGTTTTTCTTGTTCTTTTTTAGCTAATCTTTCTTCTCTTTCTCTTTTTCTTCTTTGTGCTGGTGTTTCTGTAATTTCCTCTACTTGTTGTTTTCTTCTTTCTTCTTTTAATTCTAATCTCTCTTCTTTTCTTTCTTCAATTCTTTCTACTATTCTATTTATTATATCTGACATACTAATTCCAAATGTAAATACAAATAGTACTATTGCTATACCTGCGCAGAATATTACAGCTCCTACATCTCCTAATAATTTTGCAAGTGGTATTGCTCCAACTGCTCCTATAGCTCCCCCACCTTTACTTTGACTTCCTAAGTAATATGCATCTTTTACTACTTCTGATAATTCTTTAGTTGATTGCAATTCTCCTGTCGATGTTTGTATTACACTAAACACTACAGATAAGCTTATTAAAAAAACTGTATATTGTATCATTTTTGATTTTAGTTCATCTCTTCCATCACATGCCAATTTAATTGCAATAACAAATACTCCTATTGGTAATACATATTGCATTATTCCTATCATTCCACCTAGTATTTCATTTAATTTTGAACCAATAACACCTGATTTTGTATATATTAAAACTGCTAATAATACACTTAGTATTATTAGTGTTACTATTGCTATATCTATTTTTGAAGCTTGTTTTTTCTTGTTGTATCTTCTTCTTTTGGCCATTTTAACCATCCTTTCAAATTGTGTGCATCTGTTAACAATTTTATTTTTTACATTATAGGAAATGCAATTTTCTATAATGTAAAAAAGCCAGTTTCAAAAGTCTTTGCTTTCATTGACTTCTGACATCTGACTTTTGATTTTTATTTTAATTCTTTTCTACTGTTTTGTATTGTTTTTATTGTATCTTCTAATGATATTTCCATTAATTTTAATGCCTCATTCATGTTTGTTCCTAATTTACTTAATGTTTCTTGTAATACTTCTTCTGTATTTCCTAAAATACTATCAGCATATTCTTTAGTTCCTCTTGATATTTCTCTTGACATTTCATTTGCTGTTTCTATAATTTCTGTTTTTTGGTCATATGCTTTTCTTGTTATTTCATGTTCATCTATCATAGCTATTATTCTATTTTCTGCTTCTTTAACTATTCCATCAGCTTCTTTTTGAGCTTCAACTAATATACGTTGTCTTTCTTCTTTTACCCATTTAGCTTGTTTTAATTCATCTGGAAGTTTTATTCTTATTTCTTTTATTAAATCTAACATTTCTTCTTTATCAACTACGCTTTTAGCTGAAAATGGTAAATTTCTGCTTCTTTCTAATAAATCTTCTAAAGTTTCTAATAATGTAAATATTTCCATGGTTTTACCCCTTTCCAATTATGTATCTTTTTTGCTCAAAAAGATAAGTTTTACTCTTCCATATTCTCTTATATCTTTTATTTGTATTTCTATTTTTTCTAATAAATCTAGTACTTTTTCTTTATTATCTGTTTCTATTATGATTATTCCTTGTTCATTTAGTAATTTATTATCTAATATTGTTTTTATTGCTTTATATGCATAATCAGTCCTATATGGAGGATCTATATAAATAATATCTAAAGGTTCTTTTATATAATTTTCTAATATTATTTTATAGTCATATGGTAATAATTCTACTTGTTCTTTTAAATGTGTTTTTTCTATATTTTTTTCTATTATTTTAATAGCTTGTTTTGAATTTTCGCCTAGAATAACTTTTCTTGCACCTCTACTAGCTGCTTCTAATCCAATTGCTCCACTCCCTGAAAATAAATCTAAAAAGATGCAATCAGGTAAGTCTTGTTGTATTATATTAAATAAAGATTCTTTTATTCTATCTAAAGTAGGTCTTGTGTTATTACCTTCTAATGTATATAATTTTGTCCCTCTAGCTTTTCCACTTATTATCCTCATATTAACCTTTCCTTGATAATATTATTTTATTCTTTTTTTTTATAATGTCAATAGTATTAATAAAATTGTAATATACATTTAACAGTTCTGTAATATACTTCTAATTTTGTAATATTTTTCTACAAATATATCTATATATATTCAAATTATATAGTTTTATTAGATTATAAAAAGCTATCTGTTTTAGAGATAGCTTTCTTTAGTAAAATATATTAATCTTCTTTGTTTACATCTTTTAATAATTCTAATTGTGAAATTAGCAATGATTCCATCTTAGCTTTATATATATCAAATTGTTTTTTTATGTCTTCTAATTCTTTGTTTTTATTCATAATTTGATTTTCTAATTCTTTTACTTGTGTTTGTGCATTTCCTCTAGCTTCATTTAGGATTTGATCTGCTTGCTGTTTTGCTACATTTTTTACATCTTCTGCCGTTTTTTGTGCCATTACTAATGTATTTTGTAGTGTCTCTTCAATTGTTTTATAATGTTCTAAACTTTTAGATAATTCTTCAATTTGTGTTTTTTGTTCACTATTTTCTTTATACATTTTAGTATAATCTACTGTTAAATCATCTAAAAAATCATCTACTTCTTCTACACTGTAACCATTCATCATTTGTTTAGAAAATTTTTTGTTTTCTATATCTAATGGTGTTATCATCTTTTCCTCCTTATATTAGTTAGACCCTAATTTATCCCGTTATTTTTCAACCAAGAAACTGATAATTTATTTTTTATTTCTTCTCTTGCCATTTCATTTGTTATTTCATAATTTGATGGTGCTACTAAAAATATAGAATTTGATACTTTTTGAATATAACCATCTAAAGCATACACTCCACCACTAATAAAATCAACAATTCTTCTTGCTACTTCTTTGTTTACATATTCTAGATTAACGATTACAGATTTCTTTTCTTTTAAGAAAGAACATATTTCATCTGATTGTTCAAATGTTGTTGGTTGTGATATTACCATTTTTATAGCATTTGTTTGTTGTTGTGGCATTGAAACTACTTTATTATTATTATTTTTTCTTCCGAATCTTTTTTTATCTTCTTCTTCCTCTTCTTCTTCATAGTCATATACATTTTCTTCTTCATATTCATCTGGTTCAGCTGAATCCATTCCAAATAAATCCCAAACTTTATTCATTAAAGCTCCTGACATAAAAAAACCTCCTAAAATTCATTCATTTGTTTTCGTTGTACTAAGTATCTACTTTTTTTGCCATATTGTCAATACTTTTTCAAAATGTAATAATATTTTAATATTTCTGTAATATAATTGTAATATTTCTTTTTTATTTCGTCCTATATTATCGGAATATGTCGGTCCCCACGAAACCCGCTTAAAATATAATATATATACTATTCCTTTCATAGGGGATGAAATTAATATTTTACTCTACTTTACTTAAATCTGGATTTAAAACTATTTCATCATATAATGATATTTTTTTATAATTTGCTATTTCTTCATTTGAAAAACCTAGTTCTTTTAATTCTTCACTTTCATATGATTCTACTATAGAATAGCTTTCTCCTTCTTTAGTTACTTTTACTAAAATCTTATTTAAATATCCTGCTCTTTTTCTTACTACATAATTCAAATCATTTTCTTTTACTATCGCTTGATTTGGTACTTTTAGACCTTGTGCATCCCACCATATTAAATCAAATGATATTTTTCTGTAATTTATTAATTCTTCTATTCCTTTTTCTATTTTTAACATTAACAAAGTATCATCTTCACTATCATTTGCTATATTTACAATTTCTGCTGGAACTTCTTCATTATTAGATAATCTAACTTTTACTTTATCTCCAACTTGAGCTTGTTTAGCATCTTCTGAACTTGATACAGTGGCTATGTAGCATACAAAATTGTCAATTATTTTTCCACATTCTTCACTTGTCGCTACCACTTTTCCTGTTTGTAAATTTAGGCTTTCTAAATATTCTTTACTTAATTCACTAAAACAGTCTGGTGTTAATGTTTCCTCTAATCCATCTACTTTATATGATACTATTCCACTTTTTGGTGCGTTTACATATTCTGCTCCTGAGTTTAATTCACTTTCATAGTTTTTTCTTTCTTCTATTAATTGTTTTAAGTATGAACCTTGTGGACTGCTTTCTCCTGCAATTTTGGCTTTTTTGCTAACTAAATCATCTATTTCTTTTTTATATTCTTCTAATTTATTAACATCTGTAATTTCATTTATCTCTTTCATTTTTTCGTCTATTTGATTTTCTAAAAGTTTTATATCTGAATTTGAGTTAACAAAACTGTTATCTTGTTCCATTGCTTCTTGTATTTTTACATCAAGTTCTTCTATATTTTTTTTCAAATTTTCTTCATTATTACTATAATATCTAAAAATCGCTTCGTCTTTTGCTGCTCTTTCTCCTTCTAATTTTATTTGTTCCATTCCATTCTTATAATTTGTACCTCTTACAACTTGTTCATCTCTTATTACATATCCTATATCTGTTTCTTCTAAATATAAATTTCCTTCTTCAACAGTGAAAGTATCAGTTGGCTGTTTTATTAATAAATATAGTGTATATACAAGATAGCATAATATTAGTATTAAAACTATGTATAAAACTATTTTTCTTTTATGTTCTTTAATTATTCCCTTCTCTTGTTTCTCTTTTTTCAATTCATTCCCTCCAAAATAATTTTTATATTATTTTGTAAATTGTCTTTCCCTTTTATCCATATTGTTTGTTTATTTTTCCTAAACCAAGTCAACTGTCTTTTTGCATATCTTCTAGTTTCCATTTTTATTTTTTCAATCATTTCTTCTTTTGTAGCTCTTCCTTCTAAATATTCAACTACTTCTTTGTATCCTAAACCTTGCATCGCTGTTGGGAATTCTTTATATTTTCCTAGTATTCCTTTTACTTCTTCTATCAAACCTTGTTTTATCATTATATCTACTCTTTTATTTATTCTATCATATAATTCTTCTCTATCCCAATCTATTGCATAGATATGGTAATCGTATTCTACTTCTTTTCTTCTTGATTCTATTTCTTGTTGTGTTTTATTTTTTCCTGTTGCTTTATAAATTTCTAATATTCTTAAAATCCTTTTCTTATCATTTGGACTAATTTTTTCGATAGCTTGTGGGTCTATTTCTTTTGCTTTTTCATATAAATAGCCTAATCCTTTTTCTTCTACTTGCTTTTCTAGTTTTTTTCTATAATTTTCATCGAATTGTATATCTTGATATTCTATTTCATAAATTAAACTATCTATATATAATCCTGTACCTCCAACTACTATCGGAGTTTTTCCTTTCATTATAATTTGTTTTATTGCTTTTTTAGCATCTTTTTTATAATCTGCTACACTATATCTTTCATTAGGTGAAACAAAATCTATTAGATAATGTTTTACTCCTTGCATCTCTTCTTGTGTTGGTTTTGCTGTTCCTATATTCATATCTTTATAAATTTGCATAGAATCACAAGATACTATTTCTCCATTTATTTTTTTAGCCAATTCTATTGATAGCGCTGTTTTTCCTGATGCTGTTGGCCCACATATAACTATTACCTTTTTTTTGCTCATTTCTAGTTTTCCTTATTAATGTTATTTAGGTTTTACTGGTTACCTATAACCACTTAATATTGTAATTTTATAGTATTTTCTAGATTTTTTTGAGTTTCATAAACATTTATAATTCCATTTTGTATATCTTTTAAATATCCACTTTCCATTATTAAGCATAATATAAGAACTACTATAATAACCATTACCCTTTTGCTTACCTGATTTTTTTCTATATCTTCATCATTAATCCTACTTAATAATTTTGATAAATATGGTAATACTATTAAAGAATTCAATCCTGCAAAGATTAATATTAATATATTTCCTATGTCTTTTTCCATTTGAGCATTTTCATATGTTATTCCTGTTTTTGATATATTAAATGTTATCATTGTTACTATATACATTATTATTAGTCCTACAATTGTATATATAATTTTTTTACCATGTTCTATTCCACTTAAGTTGTGCCATGTCCATGCAAGTACTATTAAATATATTATTATTGTTGTGATTATGATTAAAACCATTTTTTACTCCTTATTATTTTCTTGAAAATTTTCTTTCTATATCATATTTTGACATTTTAATCGCTGTTGGTCTTCCATGTGGGCATGTGAATGGATTTGGTAGTTCTAATAATTTACTCATTAAACTATTTACTTCTTGTACTGTTAATGCCATATTTGCTTTAACAGCTGCTTTACATGCTACTGTTGCTATAAATTTTTCTTCTTTTTCTTGTTTTGCTGTTCTTGCTACTGTGTTTATTTCATCTAGAGTTTCTAGAAATAGTTCTTTTGTATCTAAATCTACACATACAGTTGGAACTCCTGTTAGTTTTATTGTGTTTTCTCCAAATTCTTCTAAACTGAATCCAGCTTGTCTAAACATATTAAAATTGTCTTTTGCTATTTCCATTTCTTTATGTGTTAATGTTATTATATCTGGCAATAATAACATTTGTGAGTCTTTTGAACTATCACTATAATAATTTTTCTTTACTTTTTCATACATAATTCTTTCATGTGCTGCGTGCTGGTCTAATATGTACATTTCTTGGTCAATTTCTAATATTATGTATGTTTTAAATACTATTCCTATAAATTTGTATGCTGGCTTTTGATATTTCTCGTCTTTCTCAAATACTGATATATTATTTTTTATTATATCTATTGCACTTGCTCTTTTTTCTTTTTCTTCGTCAGTTTCTTTTTTCTCTTCTATCGGTTTTCTTCCAAATAATTTTGCATACATTTCTTCAAAGTTTTCTGATACTACTTTTGGATTATCATTTAATTCTTGCATTTTTTGTTTGATTTCTTTGAATTCTTGCTTTATTTCTGGATTTTCTATTTCTTCTATTTTTTTGTTTTGTTCTTCTAATTTTTCTTCTGCTTTTTTCTTTTCTTCATCAGTTAATTCTTGATTTTCTGATATTTGAATGTCTTCTTTTAATTGTGTGTTTTCTTCTACATTAGTATCTATTGAATCTAATTGTGGCTTTTCTGTTTTGTTTTCAATGTTTAATTTATTTTCTTCTTTATTATTTAAATCTAATACATTGCTTTCTTTCTTTACGTTATAACTATAATTTTCTGATTCTTCTTTTAATGAAACTGGTTCTATGTTCTTTTCTTTTAGTTCTTGTTCTATTTTTTCTTTCATTTGCCTTAGTTGATTTAATACATCTGATGTATCTATTGGTTCACCTATATTGATTTTTTCTTTCTGAGTAATTGGATTACTTTCAATATTGTTGGCAGTTTTTTGTTTATATACATCTTCCAATATATTATTTGTCTTTATTCTACTTTCTTCATCTGTATATTCTTCTATTTGTTTTTCATTTTGTTTTCTGAATCCAAATAATCCACTTGAATTATTTTCTTTTTTTGCTTCTTTTAAATTTTTTAGTCTCTCATCAAATGTTAAACTTCTATTATTTATTAAGTTTCCTGATACGTTATTTTCTAGCTTTTTCTCACTATTTGCTACTAATTCAGTTTTTAATAAAGTGTCTTTTATTGCGTGATATACTGATTGAAATATTTTATTTTCTTCTTCAAATCTTACTTCTAATTTAGCAGGATGAACATTCACATCCACTTTTGCTGGGTTGATTTCTAAATTTAATACAACAAATCCAAATTTTCCAATTGGTATTAATCCTTTATATGCTTGTTCTGTTGCTGACGTAAGTATTTTATCTTTTATATATCTTTTATTTACAAAAAATAGTTGATTAGATCTATTAGATCTTGCTATTTCCGGTTTTCCCACAACTCCAGAAATTTTAACATCTTCATATTTGTAGTTAACTTCCATAACTGCATTTGATATATCTTTTCCATAAATACTATATATTACTGTTTTTAAATCTCCATTTCCATTTGTTTGTATAACTGTTTTCCCTGTATTTATTAACTTAAACGCTATGTTTGGATTGACTAGTGCAATTCTAGTTATTACATCTTCAATATATCCTGATTCTGTATAATCTTTTTTTAAGAATTTATATCTTACAGGTGTATTAAAAAATAAATTTCTTACTGTTATAGATGTTCCTGTTGGACATCCAGCTTCTTCTTTATTTAAAATATTCCCTGCTTCCACTACAACTTTATATCCTATATCTTGTGTACTTGTTTTTGATACTAATTCTACATTACTAATTGCCGCTATACTTGCTAAAGCTTCCCCTCTGAATCCCATTGAAGTTACACTATTTAAATCATCTGCACTTCTTATTTTGCTTGTTGCATGTCTTTCAAATGCAATTTCTAAATCATCTTGTGCTATTCCTTTACCATTATCAGTAACTTTTATGTATGATATTCCTCCATTTTTTATTTCTACTGTTATGTTTGTGGCTCCTGCATCTATTGAGTTTTCTATCATTTCTTTTATTACTGATGCTGGTCTTTCTATAACTTCGCCTGCCGCTATTTTATTTATAGTTAATTCATCTAATAATACTATATTTCCCATTTTTCCTCCATACTTCAATCATTTATATAGGGAATAGGGAAAAAAAAGGGCGTCCCCTTTTTCCCTATTCTTCTTTTTCTTTGATTTTTTCTAAATTCTTTTCAAATTTTGTTGTTATTCCAATTAGTGTAAGCATATATACTATTAGGACTAATGGTATAGTTAATCTTCCTATTGGTATTCTTGTTATTGCCATTATACTTAATAAGACTAGTTGAGTTAAAATACATATACCTATAGTTTTTAGTATTACTTTTGCTGAATTTAATTTATGATATCTTATTGCCATATAAATTATTATTATAACTGTTGCTATAATAAATGGTGTTATATATGGTCTTATTATGTCTCTTCCTCTTGTATGTGGTACTGTTAATATCTCTGTATCTTCTGCTACTAATTCTGTCCCATATTTTTCGTTTACTTTTTCAACTATATTGTTTCTTTGCTCTTCTGTTATTTCTTCTGCTATAATACATACAGTATCTTTATATAATTCTACTTTTTGTATTATTACTTCTTGATTATTTAATACTTCATCTGTAATATTTTTTATGTCTGATGTTTCGAATTCTTTTCCTAAATTTAGTTCTATTTTTTGTGATGCTTCATATCTTAAGTCAAAATTTAATCCTATATTTGCTGTTACTAATATTCCTGCTATTATTACTAATATTAAAATTATAATAAGTATTTTATTTTTTGTTGTTAAATTTTTCATTTTTTTCTCAATCCTTTCGTATAGATGATTATGGTTATTTCAACCTCCTATCTTTCTGTTTTTATACTCAATATATTTTTTGTTATAATTATATTATATATTGCCATCAATAATATTCCCCAGAACATTACCATTCCAAAACTACTGATAGGAACCCAATTTATAAAACTAAATGCTATTACTGTTATACAAATTGGTATAATTCTTATAAAGAATCTTTTATTTGTTTCTTTGCTTATTTCAGCTATTTTTTCATCTTTTTGTTTATTTATTCTTGATAATAAACTATTAATAAATATATAATTTAATATTAGTACTAATCCTATTCCAAATAATCCTTCTATTGATAATATTACATTTGCATATCTTATAACTAATAAGAATAATGATGCTAATCCAACATATGAAAATACTCCTAATATTCCAAGTGTCTTAAATCTTATTATTAATACTATTAATGCAATTGCTATAATCGCTAATACTACATATTCTACTATTTGTAATTGTTCATCTGTTATATCTGAGAAAATATATTCATTTCCTTCTAAGCTATATTTTAATGGCATATTTCCACAATCTAACACTACAGCCATTCCACTAGCTCTTTGCACATTTTCAGTTAAAGTTTTTTCATCTGATGAAGTTTGTCCTACTGTTAATTGTAGAAGTCCTGTTCTTAATGGTTCATCAAAACTTGTTGTCATTATTTCTTCATCATCTATTTTCATAATTATCTCTTTTGTTTCTTCTGTTTCTTCTTCTGTTGAAGTATCATCTGTTGTCGCGTTTTCATCTGTTGTTGTATTTTCATCTGCTGTTGTATTGTCTGAATCTTCTTCCTTAGTAGCATAATTTGTACTTATTTCTTCTAGTTTTTTAGCTCCATCTTTTGTGAATTCTATACTTAAATATATGGCTGTTCCTCCTGTTCCTGTAGCTGAACCTGCTCCATACATTACATCAGCTTTTTTTATATCACTATTATCCATTAGAACTTCTTGTGTTTGACTATCAACTATTTCAAATTTTCCCATTGATGTTAAACTACTTATGACGAAATCTGTATCATCATTATCAGTTAATTCTATTACAATATCTCCATTTGTTTCATCTAATTTTATTACATAATTATCTACATTTAGCTCTTTTAGCCTTTTTTGTATAATATTTTTTGATGCTTCATAATTTTCCTTATTTAATAAATCCTCACTATTATATGGCTGTTCTTCCTTAGTATATCCATTTTCTGCAAGTTGTTCATCGGTAAGGTCTTCTGCATCTGTTACTTCATTTCCTTCAGAATCTTTGATTACTGTTTCTGTTCCTTCATCTAACTTTAATCTTATTACTCTTGCACCTTCCAAGTCCATTGCATAAGAGTATTCTTTTACTTTATCTTCCATTCTATTTTGTGTATGAACATATACACCCAAAAAAGCTACCATTGTTACTAATATAACTATTAATATAAATGTAATGATTTTTATTTTCTTCATTTTTATTCACATTCCTTTCTCTAAATACAAGTTTGGTTAGAAAAGTATTTTTCAACTTTCTACGCTTTACAATAATTTCGTATCATTTATAACTAATTCAAACCATATTTTTAAATACTTAGCAGCGTATTTACTCATCATTGTCCTATCCATAAATATTTCGAAATAATCAAGTACAGGACATAATTTTGTATCTATTGTTAAATTTAATAATATTTTTCTTTCTTCTACGTTTAAATCAAGTTCTGCATTTGTTACTGCATAATTTACTCTATCATGAATATCGAATGTCGAAAGATTTTTATTTGTTACCCTGTCTCTATGAACATCTGATTTATCAGCAAGTATTATCGCCGCTGAAATATCGCTTATTGCTGTTCCTGTATTTTCATCATGATTTCCTATTGCCATCATTATTTCTGTTCTCTCTTCAACTGGCATTCCCATATCTTTTAAAATGTTATATGCAAGTATTGCTCCACTATGAGCATGGTCCGTTCTGTTTACACAATTTCCTATATCATGTAGATATCCAGCTATTTTTGCAAGCTCTACGGTTCTTTCTGAATAACCCAATTTTTCCAAAATATCACCGGCTCTTTTTGATACTATTGATATATGTCTATGACTGTGTTCTGTATATCCTAAACTATCCAATTGTTTTTGTGCACCTTTTATAAGTGCTTCAACTTCTTCATTTTTTCTAACTTCTTGTAAGGTTATCATTTTTGCCTCCTTGTTTTTGTCTTTCTAGATTTTATATTAAAAATCAAAAAATATCAACTACTTTTTGAAAAAATATTAATTTAATAAATTTTAGATATTTAGAGTGTTTTTTGACTGTGGTTTTTAATTAAATCTTAAAAGGACTAATATCTGCATATATATTACTACAAATCTTAGTCCTTTTTATATTTTTATTCTTTACCAATTACATATATATCAAAATTATATTTGTTTATATTTTTTCCATCTTTAGTATCTTCCATATCTTCTGTATTATTCACACTATATTCCCATATCCAGTTTACTTTTATAATCTCTTGCTTATTAGCCTCTATAGTTCCTGCTAATACTTTTTCTAATTCTTCTAATGATGTATATTTATTTTCATCATTTTGTATATAAAATATCAAGTTTTTGGGTTTTGTATTTTTACTCACAAATCTAACATTATATTTAGAATTTTTATTTGACTTTAATATAATATAAAAATGTCCTTGTGTTCCTGGTGCAATTCTTTCTTTTACCAAGGTTTTTGGATTTATTGTGTCTACTAAATTTACATTTTTCATTTGCAAATTATTGTATTTTACATCAAATATATAACTTTCTTTTTCATGGTATTTGATATTATTTTTTACTTGATTATTTGAATTATTAAATATTTTAAAAAATATGAAATCATCTTGAAAAGAAGTTATAATATCTGATTTTTTTGTAAATATAAATAATATTATTCCTATTATTACTAATATTATTATACTTATTATAATTATAATATTTTTCTTTCTCATGTTTTCTCCTAGTTTGGTTTAAATATGTTCATTTTGTTCTGAATGTACTTTTATTTGCACATCTTGGATTATTTCTTCTGTAGAGGTAGATTTTGTTTTATCATAAATTATTTCTAATCTATAACTTTGTTCTTCTTTTTTGTTTTTTGCTAATTGTATTTCTTGTGTTTTATTATTGGATAATGGTATTTCTTGATTGTCTTTATACATTTTAAATGATATTGTTTCATCATATTTTGATATAACTTCAATCCAATATTTTTGTTCTATTTGATTTATCTCATTTTGCTCATTATAATTTTTTATTTTAAAATCATAATATCCTGTATTTTTTATTGAAGTTATATCTATACTTGGATTATTTTCGACAATCATTATGGGCTCTGCAATTTGTGTAGTTGTATTTACTTTTACATTTGCCATTCCCTTACCTATGCTATAACCTGTAAAAAATAGAATAATTACTATTATTGTTACAATGATTAATGTCAGTGTTCTTCCATTTTTTATTTTAATCAATTTCATCCTCTTCTCCTTTTCTCTCAGATTTATTTTATATAAATTACACTAAAATTTTAGTTTTACTATTACTTTTCCTGAGATTTGGGAATATGTAACTTTTTCTTCATCTTTTGTATTGTTATTATCTCCTTTCGTACAAAATTCATTTTCACATTTTTCTATAATTCTATGTGTTATGAAATTTCCGCTTTCATCTACAAAAGTAATGATATCTCCTATATTATATTCTTTTTCTTTTTTTATAATTATGATATCATCTTTCTCAAATTCTGGTATCATACTATTTGATGAAATTCTAAGAATTTGTATTCCAAATGGATTGATATTAATATTTTTTGAAAAAAAGTTTAAATATATGATTACAAAAATAGAAAATAAAACAGAAATAAATAATATATTATATAATCTTTTTTTTGACTTTAATCTATCGATTTTTTTATTCTCTTTTAATTTTTTCTTATGCATTTGGCATTACTTGGGTTCCTGAAACTATTACATTAAATGTATAATTAGCTATATCTTTGGCATTTTGCGTATCTATTTGGTCATTGGTTGCAATTTCTTCTGCATTTTCCCCTGTTTCATATGCCCATTTCCAATTTATATTTAATGTTTTTGTTTTTTCTTGATCATTTGCATTTATAGTGCCTTTTAAATCCTCTTGTAATTCTGTGATAGAATTATATTCTTTTTCATTATATATAAATTTTAAATTTTGAGGTTTAGTACTTTCATTTTCAAATTTTATTGTATAATTAATTCCTACATCTGAACCACTTCCATCAACTACTATTTTGAAAGTTCCTTCTGTTCCTGGTGCTATTTTGTTATCAATTAGAGTTTCGTTGTTACATGTAGATGCTAAATTTATTGTTTGAATTTCTTCATCTTGTCCATTTACTTTAAAACTCCATCTTGCAACTTCTGCAATTCCTTCTCCTCTTACTTCTGTTATATATTTTGAAAATGTTTGTCCTCCTATAAAAGACAATACTAGAGCTATTAAAATAGCTAATAATAATATAATTTTTTTACTTTTACTCAAATATACATTCCTCCTTGTTATTTAATTTTTTTCTTTTTTGATTTTTTACGACTTTTAATTTTTTGCTGTAGTATTAAAACTACTACTATTTGAATAAAATTTTAAGACTATAAATAAAATTATAGAATAATGTGAAGATGTAATTAGATTATAAATTCTATTTTTTGATTTGTCAACATAATTTAAATTATTTCCTTAACTTTTCATCGCAAAATTCGACAAAATGTGAGTTCAGAAAGTTATAATTATAAAAAATCTATAATGATATCTTTGTTTTTTTCAATTATGTAACTTCAACTTTATTTTTCTATAATTTTATTATTTGTTCTTTGGTTAATCCTGTCATTCTTATAATAAAATCTATATCTACTTTTTCTTCTAACATTTTCTTTGCTATACTTAATTTTCCTTCTTTGATCCCTTCTTTGATTCCCTCTTTCTTTCCTTCTATAATACCTCTTGCTAATCCCCTATTTTCTCCATCCTTTATTGCTTTTAATCTATCTCTTCTTAATACCTCTTTTGCGTGCATCATTTCAATTCCTCCCTTTCCTTCTTTTATTATTTTTTCTTTCAATTCTTCTAAAGTTTCTTTGTTTATTTCATCTTCTAATAAATAATCAATTATTTCTAGAAATTTCTTTTTATCTTCTTCTCTATTTAAATTGTTATATGTTTGTTCTATTGTTTCCATTATTTCATCTGTATTTTTTAATCTTTCTATTATTGATATCTTTGAAATAAATAAATCGTCTTTTATTGCTTTTTCTTTATCTCTTATATCTATTAGATTATATCCTGTTATTGTTTCTACCTTTTTTATAGTTTCAAATTCCACTTGCATTTCTGTTACTTCTTGTTTTGCATTCCATACTTTTTCTCCTGTATATATAACTATAGGAATTACAGTTGGTATTCCTACCTTTTCTATTTGTCCTTTTATATTTTTTATTCTTCCTCTAATTATTTCCATACTGTATTCTAATATTCTGTATGCCATTTTTTTGTCCACTTTTGTTTGATGTTCTATTAAGAAAAATATTTCTTTTCCCTTAATTTTATATACTATATCTGCTTCTTTTTCTTCATATGTTTTTGTTATATATCTTGTTTCATATTTTTCTAAATCTCGCATATTTAATTTTGTTTTAGGTTTTATATATGTATTAATTATTTTTGTCACTTCTTTTTTATCATTTAATATATCTCTAAATATTTTGTCATGTTTATTATGATTGTTCTTTTCTTGAGTTAGATATTTTTCTTCATCTTCTCTTAGTTTGTATGCATTTTTTTCTATTATTTTATAAATTTTCAAATAATCTTTTAATGTGTATATTATCAAATTTTACCTCCTTATTATATTTTGTTTTTTATTATTGATCAACGTTTATTTATTAGTAAATATTCTTTTTTACTACCTCCTTTACTTTTTTTCTCTTTTTTTCTTCTTTTTTCTTATTTTTGGAATTTTTTTAGAATTTATAGATATAAATTTTTAAATAATAATTGAAAAAATAATCAAGTTACATAATCTATATTTTTATAACATTTTTTACTTATATATGTCAATACTTTTTAATAAATCAAAAAAATAATCTCAGATTTTGTTTTCTTAAAACCTAAGATTATTTTTGTGCCAAAATAGTCCGTCCCTTTTGGCACATCGATTTTTTGTATTTATTTTGTACTAACAAGAAAGTCATATGCTTCTACATAATCAGAAGTTGTTGATATATTTAATTGAGTTGTTGCACCAACTTCTAACTCATTTATTATTCCTGTTATTTTTGCTATTTCACTTCTATCTTCTCTTACTAAAGTTATTTCTATTTGTTTTACTGGTGTTTTTGCTCCTGAATTGTTTGTTACATCTGCCAAGAGTGTTGTCATTCCTCCTTCTGTTGTTAGTTGTATATTTGATATTTGTAATCCATCTATTTCTTTTGCTTCATTTAGTTTTGTACTTTTGTTTATTTTTATTCCATCTTCTATTTCTTCTACATAACTCTCTTGACTACTACTTTGATTTTGGTTTAACTCTTCTTCTTTTGTCTTTTTACTATTTTGTGATAGTGTTGTTATTAATATTATTCCTATAATAATTAAGATTATTATTGCTCCTAATGCTAGTATTGTTTTTCTTTTTTTCTTGTTTACATCTTTTTTATTCAAGATTTCTCCTCCTTTGTTTTTTATTTTACATAAAGTGAAATACGTGAACCAATAGAGTAGGTGGCAGTAGCTGTAGGAGGGTAGCTATTGCGACCACTAGTAGGAGTTAAACCTACAGCACTGTAGTCTCCACCACGAAAGAAACGTTCACTGGACGAGTTGCCCTCTGTGGTCCACTCCCTAACATTTGAGCTTAAGTCAAATATGTTATTCATTATGTCACTTCCAAACTCTCCTGTTTTTTCTCTTATATCTGTGTGATTTCCTGTCGCTACTGTCACTTTTTCCCTATCTGCTCCTTTTAATATATGATTTAACATTGCATCATATTGGCTTCCTGTTATCATGCTACTTTTTACACTTGAACTTGTGTGATATGGATTTTTTTCATAATTACTGTCTTGACTTAAATACATTTTGTACCAGTCTATATATGCCATTGGTTGCTCTCCTATTACTGATTTTACTACTGTTCCATTTGTGCTATTTGTTCCTTCTTCTGTAAATAAACTTGTTTCATATCTTCCTACATAAAATCCTCCATATTTTTTTATACTTTCTACCATTTCTGTATATCTGTTATTTAGATATTCTCCCATTTCAGTTGCACTATTTATTCCTATTTCACTTAGTTTGTTGTAATTTACAGCATCATATTGACTTCCTATTGTATATACCCATGATGTATTATTTGTTCCTGTTATCAATGTTGGCTCTCTCCATGAATTTGTTCCTAATCCTCCTGATGCATATCTATTTGACTCTGTTCCTGAGAAAGTATATGATAATCCTTCAAAATATTGTTCTTTACTTTCCTCGTTATATCCTGACTGATATTTTACCATTGGTTTGTAATCTTCTTTTATTTCTGTTTTTCCATCCCATACTACATTTTCTACTGGTATCCATACATATTGGTTTTCTTGTTCATCTTCTATTACTAATCCATTTGCTATTTTATTTGTTAGACTTGAGGTTGATACTCTAAATCCTGCTGGGATATATGCTGTTCCTACTATTTCTTCTTGTCCTTCTTCTCCTTCTACTGGTTTTGTTTCTTTATCTTCATATTTTGTTGTTTCTTCATATATTTCTGAAAATGTTTCTAATTCTGTTATATTTGTTGTTAAATAATATGGGGTTACATTTATTCCATCATATATTCTTGTGTACACATTATCTCCAACTGATAGTCCTTGTACAGTTTGACCTGTAGCCCATTCTCCATTTGCTTGATATCCTGTTTGTCCTCCTTTATCTATTTGATATTGTATATAATATCCTTCATTTTCAAAGTTTGTTTCTTTGCTTATTTCATAATAGGCCCTTCCATCTCCTTCTTTTCCCCATACTTTTTCTTGTATTATTGCTCCTTCTTGTACATCTAATATTTCTGTCATTATTTTTCCTGTATATATTACTGTTGTTTTTCCTGCTCCATTTGTTACTTCTATTTTTATATAATATGGCTGATTTTGGGTTAATTCTTGGAACACATTTGAATTTCCATATGATTCTACTGTACTTAATATATCTGTTTCTTCAAAACTACTATCTTCAAAATCTTTTAGACTTAGTGAATATTTGTATTTATCTATTCCTGATTCACTATCTATTGCATCTACTTTTACTTCTATATTGTTTGTTCCTTTTTTTATTTCTTTTATTTCAACTTCTGGTGGTGTTGTATCTTCTGTGTTTGATATATATAATGTCATTCTTGTTCCTAAGAAATTTCCTGCTATTCCTTTGCCATTGCTATCTTCCGTATAATATACTGATGTAGTTAAAGGCACTCCATTATATTCACTATATGTACTTGCTGTGTATCTTCCCCATTTACTATTTGTATTTCCTGCTGTACTTCCCCCCATTCTTCTTCCACTAGGATTTGCTGTCTGTGTCCACTCTGTCACATTACTACTTAAATCAAATATGTTTTTTGCTAAGTCATTTGTATAGCTTCCTGTTATTGCTACTGCATCTGTATGATTTCCTGTTACTTCTGTTATAAAACTTTTAGTTTTTTCATCTTTTAACATCCAATTCATTATTGCATCCCATTGACTTCCCCATATCATACTACTTGTTACACTTTTTGAATTATAATATGGATTTTTTTCATTTATATTACTATCTTGATAATAATAATCATTATACCATGACTTATTATTTATTGGTGTTTGTGCTATTTTTGATTGTACTATTGCATCTTTATTTGTTACTGTTCCTTCTAAACTTGTTTCATATCTTCCTACATAAAATCCTCCATATTTTTCTACACTTTGTATCATATTTGTATATTGTTCATTCATATATTGCCCAAATTCTGTGTAACTATTAAATGCATTTACTCCACTTGTTTCTCCAAAATGCATGTTTTTATAATATACTTCCATTGTATCATATGATTTTCCTATTGCTCCATTTGTTATTATATTCCATGTATAATCTGCTCCTCCTGTTACTAATGATGGTTCTCTATATCCATTAGTTCCTAATACATTTGTTGCATTCTTTTTCTTTGACGTTGTTCCTGTAAAATCATATAATACACCTTCATAATATTTTTTCTTACTTTCTGCATTATATCCTTTTTGATATCTTGCCATTGCTTTTTCTTCTGAGGTTGTTGATGTGT
>CAMMNR010000004.1 GCA_946498265.1 uncultured Clostridium sp.
GAATTCTATCAATTTTATTTTGAATTTTTCTATCAGTTTTATTTTAACATTTACATTTTTACTTATCATCATTTCTCCCTTTTATAATTTATTTAAGGTAATCACAATAAATATATTAATTTTATAAAAATGTAAGATTTATACTTTTTATATTTTCTTACATACTCTAGCAATATATCCTCGTGTCAATTTCTGACATCCAATGACTGGTCCACAGCTTATGGCTTACCTTTGTCAAGTGAATATGTGGCTTGAGAGGTATGAGCCTAAGATTGAATTATAATTTATCTACTTCTTAAACTTGAGGTTCCAAATTGGAACCTCAAGTTTTCCGCTTCTTTTTCTGTTAATTGGAAACAAAAATCCTCTGGAAATCTATTAATATTTCTTTTCATAGCTTTATTTATATTCTTAGTTGTGTACTGATATAACATAGCTACATCACTATCTAACATTACTTGTTTTCCTCTAATTGTATAAATTAGATTTTTTATGTTTTCTGTTTCAGATTTTGTTATATTTAATTTTTCATCTATTGGTACCATATCATTTTCTTCATTCATAATTACCACATCCTTAATTTGTTACACATATTACAGAACATATGTTCTTAAACGTCAAGTGGTTTTTACAAAATTAATTACATCTTTGTCATTTGTTCATACCTTAACTAATATTTTTAAATACAAAATCAGCTTATCCTTTTACTGTTTAGAATAAGCTGATCTTGTGAAATAACTAATTTTTAGCAAATATCAATTCGACTTCCATTTTGGAAAGTAAATTTAAGTGTGATATTAAATGCTTTGTTCTTAGGTGACTGTTTAATTTTTAGTTATCTCTCCTTCCTTATTAACTATGATATAAAAATTATTCAACATCATGAGCCCACTTTTCTTCAGAAAATTCAGAACAATTTGATGGATTCATATAGACTTCTTTAACTGTTGAAATCCGCTTAAATTGTTCCTTTATTTTTTCGTTACAACATTTGTTGTATTCTGAATAACGACATGTTCCACATCTGCAAATAATATCTATCATATTATTCCTCCTTTGCCAATTGGCTTTCTAAAATAAGTTTACAGGTTGCTATTTATTTAAATTCCTCTTATTTTAGGAGGAATTTCTAAAAATCATATTTACATATTAACATAATTTATACTTTTTTTCAACTATAATTTCTATATTATATAAGTAAAGACTTTTATACTAAAATATCAATAATATCGCAAATATTTACATTTTCTGTTTTATTTATTTGTATCTTCTTTTTTATATAATCAATGTTTGTTACAATCCCTTCTATCTCACTATATCTTCCATTTTTATAATATTTAAGTTTAATACATTTTCCATTTTCTACCTGGTTAAATTTATCATTTAATTCTGATAGAGTATCTTCAGATAATTCTTTCTTTTCTTCATATTCTATTTCTTTTTCCCTTAACGCTTCTTGTAGTCCTTTTAGTGCATCAAATGGAAGAAATTGTTTTGCTCTTGAAACTCTATTCACCACTATTATGACCTCCTATTAACTTATTTCTAACTAATGTTGTTGCTCCTTCTTCTAAATTCATTCCTCTTAAAATTGTATTTTTTCCCATTTTGCTTTTTATGCCAGACATTACAAGTTCTAATTTTCTTTCTTTATCTATTTTTTCTTGATCTGTAAATAAACTTAATTGCACATTTTCAGTTTCTATTACATTTGCAAAATTTACACCTATTCTTCTTATTGCAACATTTCTATTAGTAGTTTTATCATATATATCTAGAAATGTTTTTAACAATTCTGTATATACATTTGAATAATTTATTATTTTTTTCGTTCCTCCTGTTGCTTTTACAATATCTTTTGAATATCCTATATATAACCCTATTGTATTAGTTACTAAATTATTTTCTATTAACCTTAAACTCCCCAGCTCTACCATTTCTTTTAAAACTAATCTTGCTTTTTCAAATGAATAATCTTCAAATAATACTTGACTGTTAGTTATAGAATTTGTCTTTGGCTTATATTTTTTAATATCTGCAATTGTACAGCTTTCTTTTCCCCATGAATGGTCTATTAAATACTCTGCATTAATACCAAATTCTTTATATAGCTTTTTTGGGTCAGTATGAGAAACATCATACATAGTAAAAATCCTCATTTTGTTTAATCGTCTTTCTATTCCTTTTCCAATTTGCCAGAAATCTGAAAGAGGTTTATGATGCCATAATTCTTTTTTGTACTTTTCTTCATCTAAATAACCAATGTTAGTAGCACTGTGTTTTGCTGTAATATCAAGTGCAATTTTTGCTAAATACATATTTGTTCCGATACCTGCTGTTGCTGTTATTCCATAATTTTGGTAAATATTTTTTATGATTGTTTTTGCAAGTTCTACTGGATTCATTTGATACATTTTTAAATAATTCGTAACATCCATAAAAGCTTCATCTATTGAATATACATGTATATCTTCTTTTGCAAAATATTTTAAATAAATAGCATAAATATTTGCTGAATATTCTATGTATTTCTTCATTCTAGGCATCGCAACAATGTATTTTATTGTTGGTGGAATTTCAAAAATTCTACATCTATTCTTTATACCTAACATCTTCATCTTTGGAGATATCGCTAAACAAATTGTTCCTTTTCCTCTTGTTTCATCAGCTACTACTAAATTTGTATTAAAAGGGTCTAAACCTCTTTCCACACATTCAACAGAAGCATAAAAAGTTTTTAAATCTATACATAAGTAGTATTTTTGCATTTCCTTCACTTCCCAAATTATAACTTTAAAATAATTATATCATCGATTTTCGCTATTGTAAACAATTGTTTGGTTCTTATGTTTTGTAATTTATTCCATAATTGTTATAAATTGTATGTTTGCATTGTATAATTATTCATTTATAATTAATCAAAAAATTTAAGAGGATAGTATATGCTATCCTCTTATAAAATCACACAAATCTTAAATTAATATTTTTTCATTTATCTTCAATTAAACGATTCTTGCCCCAAATGGTGCTAAAGCAAGTTTTGCAATCTTAAAGAACTGTAGTCCGAATGGTATTCCAACAATTGTTATACACCAAATTATTCCTGATAATATCCAAGAAAGCCCACTAAAGAGACCTCCAAATATAAACCATAATATATTCCCTATTAAACTCATGTCCAGTCCTTCCTTTCTATAAACATTAATTAATTTCTGTGTGATTTTTTGCATAGTTATTTAACTTTTACAAATATTAATATTATCACTTTATTTTAATACAAAGTGTTTATGCTTTTCAATGTATTTTATTATTTTTCTATAAATTTGTTCCAAAATTTTGTTTTTTGCAAAAATCTATTTAATAATTTGAATAATATAAAACCAGTTTTATATGCTTTTCTATTTAAGTTTAATATATGCGTTTCTGGTTCAAATGTAATTGGGGGAAATATGCTTCAATTCTATGTATTTCAAACACCTCCCAGTTATTACATTCTTATAATATCATAATACGTTTTAAAATAGAGTTTTTTAAGAAAAACTTAATACAAAATTAAAGTAATATTAATATAGAATAAAATATAATTAAAAACGTAAAGTTTTCTAATACTAGAAAAACAAGCTATCAAAATTGGATTCTATACAAAAGCCCCGTGGAAAACACCACAGGGCTTTTGTATTACTGGATTTCAATTTTTGAAACAATTCCTACCAATTCCTCATTTGGTGACATATAGTATTCAATGGAAACATTGCTTCCAACTAACATCTGAACCTGTCTACTATTATTAGAAATTGATGAAATATATAAATTTTCATCTCCCTCTAATACAAAGAAGAATTGTGTTGTACCATTTTGTGTAGCCTGGTACAATTCTGTTATCGTTCCAGTTGTTGATTTGGTTTCAGTTTCAACTTCTTCTGATGTTTCTCCAATTAAATTTTCGGGAGTTAATCCTTCTTCTCCTAAAACTTT
Source organism: uncultured Clostridium sp. (assembly GCA_946498265.1). Classification (GTDB taxonomy): domain Bacteria; phylum Bacillota; class Clostridia; order TANB77; family CAG-508; genus CAG-269. The sequence goes on from CAMMNR010000004.1 coordinate 3,976, forward strand.
TTCTCTGTACTGAAGAAGTGCATCTTCCAAAGTTTCACCACTTGCTGATAAAGTATAATTTTCAACATTTATCATCACATAAGCCTTATTTATTTTAGACTTATCTTTTAGTGATATTACATATGTTGGTACACCATTAACACTTACCATTAATGGATAACTAGACTTGTATCCATAATTCTGATATAAACTTTCAGCCTGTAATTGAGCTGTACTTTCTTCAGCACCTGCACAATCATAATAGGTTATTTCTCCAGTTCTGGAGTTAGCCAATATAAATCCAAGTGCTGATTCATCATTGCTAACTGAAACTACACATGTAAAGAATTGTACGCCATCTTTGGTCATAATTGAATTATAACCTACAAATTCATTTTCATCTTTGTCATCATCTTCGTTAACATTACTACCTCTATAGCTATATGATATTTTTTTCACATTAGTTTTTGCAAAAATCGTGTTCCAAAAACCTCCTTTGTATTGATAATAGTTCTCCGCTAATCCCATTAAATAATTTAAGGAATAAGCATGATCTACCCATTCTGGTAAATCTTCTGGCGAATATTCTTCACATTCTCCAGAATTAGCATTAACAATAACGAAAGATTGAACTATTTTCCCTCCAAAAAATCCAATCGTTGGTTTTAATACTGGTGCTATATAATATGCTTCACCATTGTCATCAATATCAAATTGATATTTGCCAAATATATAATTAGGATATTTATTTCTTAAATGTCTTGTTAAATCTTGTGAAAAAATATCACTAGGTGCATATCTGATTTCATTATCTAATTGTATAAGATGACTCTCTTGAGTTTCTGAATCAATTAGCACATAACCTGGTATACTTTCATTGTTCATAGCTTTGAATATTGAAGTATATTCTAAAGGAGATAACCTGTATTGTTTTTCATCATAACTTATAAGATTATATTCTCCATTTACTTCAAATTGAGATACCTTGTCTATCTCACTTAATGATCTGTTTCCAAGTTTCTGTGCTGTTTGCACATCTAATAGTGGAAAATTGTTAGCTTCTTCAGCAGTTGAAATACTTTGAATTTCATCTTCAAAGTTTCCTTCTTCAATTTTAATTAAATTTGAGTACTTTACTGCATTAAATAATGTTGATGAAGATAGACTTCCAATAATTCCAATTACTACTATAATACTCCATATGATTCCTAATATCATAGTAATAATTGTATCTGTATCAGTTGACGTCTCCGCAATAAAAAAAATTACTATTGCGATTATTCCCACAACTATCCAATACCACCAGAAACCTCCTGACCGAATATTCCATGCAGGTAAAAACATCCAGTTTAAAAAAACTGCTATGAAGATTGTTACAATTCCTGCTATAATCCGACTTACTACACTACTTGCTTCAATGTTCATAAAATCCTCCTTCTAGGCATTGCCTTAAGATAATAAAATATAACAGTTGCATAAATATATTATACTATATATTAACATAATTTTCAATTTATATAGAATTCTTTATTAACTATTTTCATAATCATTTCATATAATATTTTGATAACAAAAATTACTAACTTATTAAACTTTAAATAAAATCCACATAGATAAGAGATGTTTGAATGTATTATATAAATTCTAACGACAAGACCCAAATTGCTGTTTTTGACTTAAATCCTAAAGGAAAACAAAGTATAGTTCTAATTCATGGATGGCCACTTTCTCATAAAATGTTTGAATATCAATTACCTACATTCTTAAGTGCTAATTATCGAATTATTATGCTTGATTTACGTGGTTTTGGAGATTCTCAAGAAACTGCTGATGGTTATACATATAATCAATTTGCTACTGACTTATATTATGTTGTATCTTCATTAGGTTTATATAACTTTATTTTACTTGGCTTTTCAATGGGTGGTGCAATTGCTACTAGATATATGAGACTTTATAATGGTTATGGTGTATCTAAATTATGCCTACTTGATTCTGCTGTTCCTAGTTATTGTAAAACTTTAGAAAATCCATATGGGCAAACTTTGGAATCAACTAATCAATTAATTGATTTAGGATTTAATGATAGACCATCTTTAAATCAGTATTTTGGCTCAATTTTCTTTGCTAAAACTCCTTCTGTAGCATTTAAAAATTGGTTTCAAGATTTAAGTAATAGTTCTAGTGGTATTGGAGAAATAAAGTCTTTGATTTCTCTTCGTGATGAAAATGTTTTTGATGATTTAAAGAAAATTAGAGTTCCTACAGGTATTTTTCATGGTAAAGAAGATAAAATTTGTCCTTTTGGTATGGCTCAAATTATGAATCAAGAAATCTCTAATTCTGTATTATTTCCTCTTAATAATGCTGGACACGGAGCATTTTATGATGTTAAAGATATTTTTAACGATGCTTTAATTAATTTCTTAGAAAAGTCTTAAACTATATTTGTATATTGAGTGAATATACCCTATATAATTCTTCTTTTATAATGTTAAATTTTTGAATTAAACCCAAGTGATATAAATTTTTATGAAATCATGAATATTTATAAAAATTTATATCACTTGGGTTTAACCTAAATACCATTTAATTTAAATTTCAAAAAATATTTTATTTAATTTCAATTATTTTTTCCCAACTTAATTCTTCTTTTCCAAAATGTCCATAATTTGTTGTTTCTGAATATATTGGTTTTTTTAAGTCTAAATATTTAATAATTCCATCTGGTGTTAAGTCAAAGTTATTTTTAATTATTTGAATTAGTTCTTCTTCTGTTTTCTTTCCTGTTCCAAATGTATTTACATTAATTGATAACGGTTCTTTCATTCCTATCGCATAAGATACTTGAATTTCACATTTTTTAGCATATCCATTTGCAACAATATTTTTGGCTATATGTCTTAACATATATGCTGCTGAGCGGTCTACTTTACTAGGATCTTTTCCAGAAAATGCTCCTCCTCCATGTCTTGCATAGCCTCCATATGTATCTACTATTATTTTTCTTCCTGTTAGTCCTGTATCTCCAAGTGGTCCACCTATTACAAATCTTCCTGTAGGATTTATATAAATTTTTGTATTTTTATCTATCATGTTTTCTGGAACTGTACAGTCTATTACATATTCTTTTATATCTTTTTTTAGTTGTTCTTGTGTTATGTTTTCTTCATGTTGTGTTGATATTAATATTGTTTCTATTCTTTTAGGTTTTTCATCTTCATATTCAACTGTTACTTGTGTTTTCCCATCTGGTCTTAAATATGGTATTATTTTATTTTTTCTTACTTGTGTTAATTTTTTTGCTAATTTGTGTGCCATATTTATTGCATATGGCATGTAATTTTCAGTTTCATCACATGCAAATCCAAACATTATTCCTTGGTCTCCTGCTCCTCCTATATCTACTCCCATTGCTATGTCTGGACTTTGTTTTGTTATATTTATATGTATTTTACATGTTCTATAATCAATGTCTATTTTTTCATCATCAAATCCAATTTCTTTTATTTTTTCTCTTACTAATTTTTCTATATTAATATTTGCATTTGATGTTATTTGTCCTGCTATTACTATTTCATTTCCTGATGCAAATGTTTCTACTGCTACTCTTGAGTTTTCATCTTGTTTTAAACATTCATCTAATATTGTGTCTGATATTGTGTCACATAATTTGTCTGGATGTCCTTCTGTTACACTTTCTGATGTAAAATAATATTTGTTCATTTTTATCTTTCCTTTCTGTTTTTATATAATTCTACCTATAAAGCTATGTTATTCTATTTTTCTTTTTATTGATATTTATGAAATATTTTACAATATTTTAGGTACAAAAATTATTAATCCTACTATTGCTGATGTAATAGCTGATATAACCACAGCGCCAGCTGCAATATCTTTAGCAAGTTTTGCTTTTTCGTTTTTACTTGGCATAGCGATATCAACTGTAGTTTCAATTGCTGTATTTATTAATTCTGTTGTAATTACAAAACCAAACAAAATTATACAAACAATCCATTCTGCTTGTGATATTTTAAAAGCTATTCCAGCTATTATTACTAATATTACAACGATAAAATGTATCTTTAAGTTTTGTTCAGTTTTTAGGGCTGATAATATTCCTTCAAAAGCATATTTAAAACTATTTACTAATTTTTTTCTTTTACTTCCGTTTTTGATTCATAAATATTTTTCTCCTTTTCATTTTTCATTTCATCATTTTGTATTTGTAATATGGATTTAGTCACTGTAACAAAAACTATTAGATATGCAATAGAAATTAGAAATCCTCCTAATACATCACTTGCATAATGCACTCCTAAATATATCCTACTTACTCCTATTAATATAACTAGTATTGTTAGTAATGTACAAGATGTATATTTAATTGCTTTGTTTTTTACATTTTTCCATATAATATAAATTATAAGTCCATAAAAAGCTGTACTTACCATTGAATGACCTGAAGGAAAACTATAGCCAGTTTCATCTATTAATCTATATCCTTCTGGTCTAGGTCTTTGTATTATATTTTTAAATACGAAGTTTAGTGCTGTTATTATTATTAAATTAATACTTATGCTATATCCTATTTTTTTGTTCTTCAATATAACGATAGATAGCACACTTATTGTAATTAGAGCATATGCCCCTCCTAAATTTGTTATTATATGCATAAATATAGTAAGTGGCTCTGTTCGCAGATTTAATACAATTATTTCATAAATTATTGTATCTAATTGTAATTTTTCATACTCGAAAATATCTTCTAAAATTCCTAAAAATATTATTAGGCATATTAGTAAAATAATCCATTTATATGTTTTCTTTAGTATTTTTTTTATTTTTTTCATAATCAATTCTTCCTTTTTAAGGGGACGGAGGTTAATGTGCCAAAGGGGACGGGCTATTTTGGCACACTTTATTTACTTAGCATTTTATAAAATTAAAATGTATTATATAAGTTGTGCCAAAATAGCCCGTCCCCTTTGGCACATTACCCCGTCCCCAAATTTCCTATCTAAGACCGTCCCTAAAATTGCAAAAATGCATATTAAGAACCGTCCCTTTTATTGCATTATTCTGTTCTAAGTGCTTCAACTGGGTCTCTTCTGCTTGCCATTTTTGCTGGTATTAGTCCTGCAATTATTGTTAATATCATACTTATTACTACTAGTATTATTCCAGCTTGCCATGGTACTACTGTTGTTACTGTAACTCCTGTTAGATTGTGTATTAAACTATTTATTGGGAATGTTAACAATACAGTTATTCCTATTCCTAGTATTCCTGATATTAGTCCTACTATAAATGTTTCTGCATTGAATACTCTTGAAATATCTTTCTTTGATGCTCCTATTGCACGTAGTATTCCTATTTCTTTTGTTCTTTCCAGTACTGATATATATGTTATTATTCCTATCATTATTGATGATACTATTAAAGAAATTGCAACAAATGCTATTAATACATAACTTATTGTATCTATTATTTGACTAACAGATTTCATCATTACCCCTACTACATCTGTGTAATTTATTACATTTTCTTCTTTTCCTTCATCTTTCTGTTTTTGATTATATTGTTCTATTCCTTGTGATATTACATCTTTTGCTTCAAAATCTTTTGGGTATATTTGTATATTAGATGGTGTGTCTAACTCTACTGCACCTAGTTTTTCTAAATTATTCTCATAACTTGCATTTCTATTTTCTGCATATGCTTGCATCATTTGAGCTATTTGTTCATTACTTAGATTTCTCATTGCCATTTGTTGTTCTTGTGTTAATGTATTGTAGCTTTGTGTACTTTCTTCTCCATCTTTTGGAAAGTCTAATCCTGAAAATACATTTTTTTCTGGATTTTCTTTTTGTTCTTTTACTATTTCTGATTCATTTATTTTATTTATTACATATTCTTCTAGCTCTTTTGTATATCCTATTCCTCCTGTCATTCCTGTTGCAACTGTTTCTGGATTTTGTTTTATTATTCCAACAACTTTTATACTTTCTGCATTTCCAATTTTTTCTTTCATATATTCTTCATTTTCACTTTGGTCTATCCAAATTCCATTCTGTTTTTCATAATAGTCTGTATTTAATATTAATTTAAAAGATAAGTTTAATATATCTTCATATGTGTATGATGTTTGTTCCTCTTCTTCTAGTGTTTCACCTTTTTCTACCGCTTCCCATCTTTTCTTTAAATCATTTTGATCTTTTAATCCCAGAGCATATAAAGCATAATCACTTATTTCATTATCTGCATTTACAATTAGAACAACTTCATTATATGCTTTTGGCCAGCTACCTGCAACTACATCATATTGTGATTGTAATAATTCTTGGTTATCTAACATCTTAGTCCATACGTCACTATTAGACATTGAACTACTAGAGCCAAACATTGAACTTATTGACGAATTGTTTTGGGCTTCTACCATTTCTCCCATGCCCATTGCGTCCATTACTGTACTTGGATTTACTCTTACAACTCCATTTGTTGTATCTTCTTTGTACAAGTTTAGATTCAAGTCATAACTATATTGGATGGCATTTGCATTATTTACAATATCATTATTTCCTTCTTCTAAATATTTTTTTAGTTCAGTTAAATTATTACTTTCCATTTTATTAGAAAGTGTAGTTATCATGTCATTCATTATATCAGATGAATATATTTTTCCTTCTTCATGGTTTGTATTTTCTTCTTGATTTTCTCCCATCATACTTTTTATCATACTTGTCATATCTACTGTTGATTCTTCTATTGATATTGGATAAGATGAAAGTGTATCTTCTTCTACTTTTGATATATAATTTTGAACTCCTGTTGAAATTGCAAGTATTAATGCTATACCTATAATTCCTATACTTCCTGCAAAAGAAGTTAAAATTGTTCTACCTTTTTTGGTCATCAAATTGTTCAAACTTAATCTTAATGCTGTAAAAAATTTCATAGAAGTTCTTCCTGATTTTGCTTTATTATCCTTTTCTTTTTCTTCATCTTCTTTATTAAATGGATTTGAGTCATCTGTTATTACTCCATCTAATATTTTTACAACTCTTGTTGAATATTTTTCAGCTAAATCTGGATTGTGTGTAACCATAATTATTAATTTGTCTTTTGATATTTCTTTTAATATTTCCATTATTTGTACACTAGTTTTTGTATCTAATGCACCAGTTGGTTCATCTGCTAGAATTATATCAGGATTATTTACTAATGCTCTTGCTATTGCAACTCTTTGCATTTGCCCACCTGATAATTGGTTTGGTTTTTTATGAATCTGTTCTTTTAACCCTACTGCTTCTAATGCTTTTATTGCTCTTTCTTTTCTTTCTTTTCTTGATACTCCTGAAATCGTTAAAGCTAGTTCTACATTTGAAAGTATTGACTGATGGGGGATTAAATTATAGCTTTGGAATACAAATCCTACAGAATAGTTACGATATGCATCCCAGTCTTTGTCTTTAAATTCTTTTGTAGATTTTCCATTTATTATCAAATCTCCTTGAGTGTATCTGTCCAATCCACCTACTATGTTTAAAAGTGTTGTTTTTCCACATCCACTTTGTCCTAAAATTGATACAAATTCACTTTTTCTAAATTCTATAGAAATTCCTTTTAACGCCTGAACTTTGGAATCTCCTGAAATATAGTCTTTTGTAATATTTTCTAATTTTAACATTGAATTTTCCTTTCTCTTTTATAATTCATATTTCATAATATGATATCATAATACAACAAAGGTTTCAATCATTTTGAAACCTTTTCACATAAAATTCATTTTTATTACAATTTTGCTTCTTTCTTTGTTGCTTTTTTCTTGCTATCTTTAAATAAACTTCCCCATATTCCTTCTTTTTCTTCACTTTTTTTGCTACTTTTTTCTTTTTTCTTTTTATCTGATTTTCGTTTTTTAGTTTCAATATCGTCTTCTAACCATTTATTTTTAATTTTATTTAATCTTGTATCAAAATCACTTCTTTCCCAGTCATCTTCTACAAATTCATCTCCATCATTCGAATCATTATTATCATAAAATTCATCTTCTAACTCTTCATCTTCTTCATACTTTTCATCATTTTCTAGTTCTTCATCATCTTCATAATCTAAATCATCATAGTCGTCTTCATATTCTATGTCTTCATCCTCATTATTATATTCTTCATCTTCATCGTAATCTTCATCTTCTTCATCTTCGTCTTCGAAATCATCGTCCTCTTCGTCATCATCAAAGTCTATGTAGTCCTCATCATCTTCTTCGTCATAAGCTTCGTTCTCATATTCATCATCATAGTCTATATCATCTTCAATTTCATCTTCATATTCTCCTATGTTGTCTTCTTCTAATTCTTCATCTTCTTCAAAATCCTCATCTATATCTTCATCTATGAATCTTTTATTACGTAATCTATTGTCATCTTTTTCTTCTGTCATTCTATCTTCCTTAGTTTCTTCTGATGATTCTTCTATTCTATATTCTGACAAATCTTTTTCAAATTTTTCACTTACTTCATCTTGGAATACATTATATATATTTTTTATTCCCTCTATTCTCCAATAATTTGAATTTATCAAAGTTCCCATATTTAACTTTATATTTGTAGCTTCTTGCTCGAAGTTCTTTTCTTTTTCTTCGATTTCTTTTAAATACGTTTTGTTATATAGCTCTTTATATATTTTTTTAGTTCCTTTATTGGCTATTTCCCTTAAAATTAATTCATATAGATTATTTATTTGTTTAATATCTAAATCAAAATTATCACATGCTTCTTTCATTAATTTATCATGTCTTTTTTGACCATTTATTGCTGTTAATCTTTCATAATCCAAAAATGACGCTAAATAATCTTTTTCAGCACTTAAAAATATTAATTTCACACTAACATCTCTTAAAGCTTTTTCATATTTAGCCATTTTTATACTGTCTGTTTCTATCTCTGCTAATAATTTTTTCAATCTATCATATGCTAATAAGTAGCAATCTGCTTCTTTTTCAGCAATTTTTAATCTTTCATCAACTGCTTTTTCTACTACTCCTTTATTGAAACCAATTTTTTCATTTTTGCCATTTTTAATCATAATTGCAGTTAGCTCTTGCTTTATATTACTTTTATCATCTTGAAGAAATTCTTTTAATCTTTTTATATCTTCTGTATTTATTTCTTGAATTTCTTCATTTAATCTATTTACTGTCTCAATATATGAATTTTCGTTAATTCTTCTTGCTTTTGCCGCTTTATTTCTTTCTTTTTGCTTTTGTATGAAGTTGTCCAAAATATCTACAAATGCTATTCCTAGTTCCTTTATGCATTCGTTATTAGAATGCAATTTCTCATATATTTTTATTAACTTTTCCTTAAGTTTATCTGGTTTTTCATCTAATTCTGTAAATATAGTATTTCTTTCTTTTTCTAGTTTTTCATTTGAATTATATAGTTTTTCTTGTGCTTTTTGGATGCTTTCTATTTTCTTTGCTATTTCATCAAATTCTTTTATTAATATTTCTTCTTCTGTTGCAACTACTTGATATTTCTTTATTTCTTCAACTAAACTTTTATAGTTTTCATAATTTGTTTTTAAATTTGAGTTACTATAAAAGCCAAAGAATTTGTCAAAATATCTTTCTAAAATGCTAGCACTTCTTTCATACATTTCAAATTCCTCCAAATTTTTTAATTTTGTTTATTATATATGATTTTTCTTTCAAAGTCCATAGTCTAAAAAAGTTTTTTAGTGTGCCAAAGGGGACGGGTTATTTTGGCAATCGTCACCAATTCATCTTAAATACTATTCTTCCAAGGCAAATATTGTACTGCTATTCTATTTTCTGGTTTTTTATCAAACAAATATAAAACTGCCAAAAAAATATATTCTAGAGGTTTCATTAAGATATACACAATATCTGCCGAAAAAGCATTATTTATATGTTTTGACAAAGGATAACCATATTTATCATAAAAATTTCTAATAGCTCTATGTATTCTAGGGACTCTTTCTTGTATCAAATCTTCAAAAGCATTAGCTACACACAATTGTCTATTAACAACTATTTTTTGATTTCTTCTTACTCCATACCTAATTGGCTTTACAATTTTCTTATGACCTTTTAGAGAAACTGTACATAAATAATGTCCACCTTCACTTGGTAACACAATAGTATGAGGTGCTTCTTTTAAAGAAAATGCCCAATCACTAGTCTGTGTAAATGCTTGTATTATCGCGTCTGGTTGTTGACCAAATAATGTCAGTATAGATATTATAATTCCTAAAATTGGAAACATTAAGATTAGTGCATATACTGGCCAATTTTTACTGTTTTCTAATAATTTATTCAGTTTATTTAAAATCTTATTTTTGTATTCTTTTTTATTATTTGTATTGTAATTTTTTACTATATCTACTATCAATTTTGCTGAGCATATAATATAGTTAAATGGAAATATTAAAAGATAAAATTGTATTATCATACTATTTTGTATAAGTGTATTTGTTATTTGTATCATCCAAGCTATACTCAAAATAATTCCTATGTACATTCCAGCCATACATATTACATTAAAAAGTGGTGGTAAATCATAATCTTTGAATAATCTTAAAATTATATATGCAAATACTGATATTATTACTAATGTTAATATAGATGGAATTGTCCAAGTGGCTATAGGTGAATGTACTGGCCTATTAGCTATATCTAGATTCCCACTATGTACTGTAAATTGATAATCATAGTCTACAAAATTATTTGTGTATGTAAATAATATTATTGTTAATGCTAACCCTAATATCATTATTGTCATGTCTGTTATTAATCTCCATTTTTTTGCTCTTTTTGATAATTCTTTTTTCTTTGAAAAAATTTCGAATATGTTTTCTATGGTTAGTATAAATGGTAATATTAGCAAAAATACTATTCCTATAAACATTAGATTATTTAATATTGGCATACTTTTTCTGTCCTCCTTAGAACAATGTTCTTATTTTCTGTATCAAATAATGACTTCCTCCATCACTGTTGTTTTGTGTATTTTCTACCATACTTATAATTAGCATATCATCTCCATTTTGTCTGTCTATTGTAAAACAGTCAAACCATCCTAATGTTCCACTTTCTGTATCTTCTTTTGATTGTTTTAGTTCTGCTGTTCCTGTTTTTCCTGCTATTGTTGTTCCTTCTATTTTCATGTCATTGGCTGATCCTTGTTCGTTTTCTACTACTTGGATTAATGCGTTTTTTATTGTATTTGCTGCGTCTTCAGTAAATGCATTTTGTTTTAATATTTCAGTTTCTTTTCCATATTCTATATTTGGTTTTATCATGTTTCCGTTATTTGCAAAGCTAGAGTATATTGATGCCATGTGTATTGGGTTTACTTGTAGATTTCCTTGGCCGAAACCTGTGTCCGCAAGTTTTCCTTCTGTTTCTATTTCTCCATATGTTGATTTTGTAAGCGTTAGTGGGAATTCTATTTGTTCATTAAATCCTATTTTATCTAAATTTTCGGTAAATGTTCCTGTTCCCATTTTTAGTGCTGCTTGTGCAAAATATATGTTATCTGAATACATTATCGCATTTAACAAATTTTTAGGTCCGCTATATCCTGTTAATGTTGTTACCTCATAATCTCCCCAGCTTGAATCTTTTTGCCAGCTTGTTCCAGTATAGCCTAAATCTTCATCTGGATTTATTTTTCCTATTGTTATTCCTATTGCTCCAGTTATTGGCTTGAATGTTGAACCTGGGCAATAACTTTGTAAAAATCTATTATATAATGTTTTACTTTCATCATTATTTAAAGCATTCCATTGGTCCGTTGTTAATCCTATAACAAAGTCATTTGAATCAAATGTTGGTGTACTAACTAATGCTAGTAATTCTCCTGTTGATGGTTCCATTACTACAAAAAATCCTTTATCATCTTTCATTTGTTCATAAATTTTACTTTGAAGACTACTGTCTATTGTTAATTTTACATCTTGACCATCTTTTTTCTCTTGAGTTGCTAAATCTCTTATTTTGTTTCCATTTTCATCTTCTATATATATTTCTGTGCCATCAGTTCCCTTTAATGTATCTTCATAAGCTTTTTCTAATCCTGATTTTCCAATTAAACTATTTGTGTTATATCCTTTACCTTGATTTTCTTCTAATTCTTCAGCATTTATTGTTTGTACATATCCTACTAAATGCCCCGCTTCCTTTCCTAATGAATATACTCTTCCATCTACTTTATTTATTAAAATTCCTGATATCTGTAATAATTGTTCTTTTAGCTCAGTATTGCTATCTGAAATTTTTTTAATTGGTACAAATGTATCATCTTTTACATAAGATGCTGATAATTGTTCATTTATAAAGTCTGCAGAAACTCCTAATAAATTAGATATCTGACTTATACTGCTATCTTTGTTTTCTCCTAATTTTCCTGGAACTATTCCAACTTGAGCAATTTCTCCATCTTCTGCTAAAGCGTTTCCGTTTCTATCTAAAATACTTCCTCTTTTAGCTTTTATAGTTGATACTCTTACTTTATCTGTATCTCCTAATTGTGGAAATATATATGTAGAATTCCAATCTATTTTAAACTCTTTTCCTTCTTTTTCTATATTTGCAACATTAGAAAAACTAATTTCTCCAGCTGATGTATACATTTTTTCATTATAAGAAATTTTATATATATTATCTTCTTTTTCTAGACTTTGTATTTCTAATTTGATATTTTCTGCATCAATGCCCTCATAAATGTTTTGATTTCTTGCTAGAAAATCCTCTTCAGTAATCTTCCCTTTTGCTTCTGTTGTAAGATAATTGTATAATTCTTCATATTTATCATCATTTATTAATCCTATATATTCTGTAAAAGTTTGTTTTGCATTTTCTTCATCTTTTTTATTTGATAATATTACAAAAGCTATAATTCCTACTATGACTAATAATATTATAACTACAGATACAATTATAATTGTTTTTTTATTTTTCATTTTTATCTTGATTCCTTTCCTAGGGGACGTTCCTTTAATCCCTAAAATTATGGAACAATAGCGGACTTTTTTGGAAATTTTATATATTTATAACATTTTAAAGTCCGCGTTATTGTTCGTGTGCCAAATTTTACGTTAGTAAAATTTGTGTGCATCCGTTTGAGCAAAGCTCTTTTATTGAATAGGAAAAAAAGATTTTTCCTATTCAATAACAAAGGGACACTCCTCTATTATTTTCTACTCAAGGTCCGTCCCCTCAATCCCTAATTTTAGGGATTAAAGGAACGTCCCCTAACCTAGCACCCCATTTGTTCAATATTTTCTGCTACTAGCATTCCGCTCTGATTTTGCTTTAATGTAACATAGATAGTATTATCTCTTTGCATCATTTCTGCTAACACTTCTAATTGATTTTCAGTACTTCCAAAAATTGTTGTATCTTTTTCTACTATAATCTGAACATCAACTGTTTCCGCTTTTTGATAATCATTAGTATAATACAAGTCTCTTATTTTACAAGTTAAAATTATTGAATTTCCATCGTTATTTATTTCTTCAATATCTGCCTGTATTTCTGATACATTTAATAATTCTTGCTTTAGCTCTTCTCCATGTATATTTCGTGTAACTTGAACGGTCGTACCTTCTTTTGTTTGTAACTTATTTTCAATATATTCTACATTATCAATACTTATTTTATCATTTACATTAATTTCTTCAAATGACATATCTTTTTGTGTTCTTCCATTCTTTATTACGGCATTTCCTTTTATAATCACTTGTTGAACTTCTTGATTATCATCTTGAATATACACTGTGTTTCCTTCTATTCCTGTGATTATTCCTGATAAGGTTCTAGATACTTGTGTATTTGCCATTGAAAAATTTCTATATATACAATTTGTATTAATCGCTTTACTTGCAACAAATATATCTACAATATATGTATTAAATCTAGAATTCCCTGTAAAATAGTATGTCATTCCACCTATACGTGTCTCTATTTTTGATATATCCCATTTAGAAAATAGTACCATTACATCTGCTTTATTAAATACATCTTCTGGTATATTTTCTTCTAGTTGTAACCCATATTGTGATATAATATCATTCAATGTTTGGCTATCTTGAACTTTTATTCCATACACTCCTGTTTCATATCTTTTTAGTTGTGTGTTATTTTCTACTTCATCTATTGATACTTCGTTTTGAACTTTATATTCTTTATTATCTGACATTTGATAACATTGTTTATTTTGGATTTCTTTTTCTATTAATTGTTTCAATTGCTCTTTTTCATTTATATTACTTCTTACTAAAGTTCCTCCATTATCTGTTCTTTTTATTACATTAAAATTATCTTTTTCGTATAATATCAAATAATTTTTGCTAATTGTATCATAATCTAATTCAATATAATTTTCTTCATTTTCCATTTGTTTTAGTTCTTGCTCTGTTACTACATTATTTTCTTCAAAACTTCCTATACATCTTGTTAGCTGATTTATAATATTTCTGTAACTTTCTTCATCTGGGTTAAATACATAATATTCATCTTTTGCTTTCTTTTTATATACTATTCTATCAGGTGTTTCAAAATATTGTGTACTATTGGTTGGATTTATACTTTCTATCGATTTTATTTGCGTAAAAATTAACATTCCTATACCTATAATTATAAATACTATTGCTACTATTATTAATGACTTATATTCTTTAATATTTTCAGATATTTTTCCCATTTTTACTTAACACTCCTCCTTTCTTCCTTTTATCATTTTTTACCATTTTGGGGACGCGTCCAAAAAGGGTAATTTTAATTTTTCTTTATTTTTATATTTTCTCTAGCTATTCTAAACAGTTATGATAATGTTTTTGTCATGATTTCTTTACTTTTCCCATCTAGGTTTTTATAACTTTTTATCATTGTTTTTGCGTTTAAAAACCAATTATTTCCCATTTCATCAATTGTAGTCGCTTTTGTTGATTGTAATATATCAAACAAATTGTCTATAAAAATTTTTCTTTGTTCTGTATTTACTTCTGATAGCCATTTAGTAATCGTTTTGTCTATGAATTCACTAGAATTGGTTATTTCTGCTTTTATGAATTTATCTCCTAATACTTGCCAAGAATATAAATCATGTTGCATTATTCCAGTTTGCGTACTTTTTAATATTGTCGTTTTTTCCTTATGATTTAAAAGTCTTCCTATTATTGATGTTTGCGGTATATATGTATGCACTTTTTTCACTATATTTTTATATCCTTCTGTTTTAATTACTTTTTCACTAAATCCTGGTCCATCATTATTATATACATTTATTATTTTATCCTGTATTGATTTACTACAAAATGCTACCGCATATACTGCTAAATTTCCTCCTTTTGAATGACCTCCTACTCTTATTGGTTTTTTGATTTTTTTTGAAATATATTCTAAATATGATACTGCATCTATTCGTGAAGGAATTAAATCACTAAAGCTCATGTACAAATCTTCTTTCCATCCTACTATACTTGTGTCTGTTCCTCTATATGCTACATATATTGTATCATCTGGCATTATTATTGTTATTGCTGAAAATTGTTTTTCTGCTATTGGGTCTACTTTATTAATATATTTTGTTATTTGCATATTTCCAAATCTTTCACTATTTGCAAGGGCTGGAAATAAGTCAATATCTTCTTTTTGCAAAATTCTACCTGTTGTGCCGAGTGTTTGGTATCTAAAATAGCTTTCTTTTATAGTTATTTTTTCTTCATCATCTAATAAACCATCAAAAGGAAAATATGCTAGTCTTGATAAAATCAAATTGTCTACTTCATTGAATTCTACTTTTTTTAAGTCTATATCTCTCCATTTAAGGTAATCAAAAATGTTAGGCATGTTAACCTCCTATAATTAATATTTAAGTATTGCCATTAAAGCCCGTCCCCTCTGGCACAAAACTCTATTATCTGCTCTGCTAATATTTCTTCTTTTCCAGAATATCCATGGTCAGCACCATCTATATAATTTATATCTTTGTTAGGATTTTTTATTATCTTGTTTAACATTTCTACTAATTCATCTGCTTTTTGTATTATCATTTCATTGTCATTTCCCCATCTCATAAATAGTGGTATATCTATATTATTTAATTTTTCTAATTTATTGTCTCTTCCATATTGTGCAAAATCTATATCTTTATTATATTTAGCATATCTTAAAAATGTTTTTACACTTATTGGATGTATGAAAGAATTTCTTGGCATTAATTCTTCTTCTTTTCCATCTTTTTGTTTTTCTTCTGCTAGTTCTACATAATGATTATAATTTTCTCTTAAATATACTTTTAGTGTCATAGGTATGTCAATTAAAGATAATAAGATTATTCCTTTAATATCATCTAAATATATACTTCTTTCTTCTTTTAGTTTGTTATATGTATATACTATTTTTGTTGAACCTAAACTATGTCCTTGCAAATATATATTTTTATATCCTAATTCCTTTAGTTTTTTTATTGCTCCTAAAATATCTTTATATCCATCTAATACATCTTCATATGATGTTCCACCTAAGAATTTTTTCTTTTTTCCATCTTCTATTTTTCTTATATATTTTACCAATTCACTTCCTCTATTATTAAAGCAAAAATAGTCTATATCTGTTTCATTAGCTCTTTTTGATATTATTGTATCTCTTGTTTTGAAACAATTACTACTCATTCCGTGAACTGATAGTATTACTGTATCTGTTTTTTCTTTTGATTTATATATAAGTCCATTTAATTTGATACCGTCTGTTGCCGTAAAATCTAATCTTTCCATTTTTTCTCACATTCCTTTTCTGAGGTTCCAAATCTGGTTAAAAATAATTTTTTAACCTTATACCTTTTTTTGATATCATACTACTATTTGCCTAAAAATTCAATATTTAAAATATATATTTTTCATTTGTTTACATTTGATATTTTACATGTTAAAATGTATTTAATAATATTTATTTAAGGAGGATGTTAATGGCAAAAAATAAAATTAAAGAATTTTATCGTTCTGAAAGTAAAGCTACATTAATTGTTTATTTAGTCATACGAATATTAGTTATTTTATGTATGATATTAGAAATTTTAAAACATAATTGGGATAATGTTTTCTTATGTGCTCTAACTCTTATTTTATTCATGATCCCTTATTTAATAGATAAAAAATTAAAAATTGATTTACCTAATGCTTTAGATATTATAATTTTACTATTTATATTTTCAGCTGAAATATTAGGAGAAATTCAAAACTTTTATGGAATATTTCCATATTGGGATACTATCTTGCATACTATTAATGGTTTTTTATGTGCAGCTATTGGATTTTCTTTAATTGATATTTTAAACAGACATGAAAAATTCCACATTACATTATCACCTTTTTTTGTTGCTTTGGTTGCTTTTTGCTTTTCTATGACTGTTGGAATTTTATGGGAATTTTTTGAATATGGTGCTGATACTTTGTTTCAATATGACATGCAAAAAGATACTGTTGTTCAGACTGTTTCATCTGTTTCTTTAAATCCTGAAGGAAAAAATGTTCCTGTTGTATTAAAAAATATTGATAAAACTGTTATATCAAGTTATGATAAGCAGGGAAATTTATTAGAAACAACAATTGAACGGCGGTTATTTAGATATTGGTATTAATGATACCATGAAAGATTTAATTGTTAATTTTTTAGGCGCTATAGTTTTTTCTATTATAGGATATTTATATATACAAAATAGGGATAATTGGAAATTTGCTGAAAACTTTATTCCTAGATTGAAAAAGAAGAATAGTAATTTATATTAATATCTAAAAAATTTATATTTTTACTTGAATTTATTTTACTTTTGGTATAATATATATTGAAAGTATGAGATTACATAGGAGGATTAAGAATGCCAAGAAAAACAAAAGATCAAGAAATTGCAAAAAATGAAGAAAAAAATATTAAAAAAACTACAAAATTAACTAAGAACTCAAAATCTTCTACAGAAAAAAAGGCTAGTAATTTATCAGTAAAAAAGGAATCTAGTACAGATATAGCAAAATCTACGCCAAAATCTACGCCAAAATCTACGCCAAAATCTACGCCAAAATCTAAAAATTCAAAAAGTACAAAATCTGATAGTATTTCTAAAACAGCTAAAGCCAAAAAAGAAACTGCTACTAAATCATCAAAGACTAAAAAAAGCTCTACTACTAAAGCTTCAAAAACAAGAAAAACTTCTGTTAAGTCAGCTACTAGTAGAAAGAGACCTACTAAAAAAACTAAAACTCCAGAAGTTGTAGAATATTATGATTTACCATATAGATATAATCAAACTGTTGTTAAAATTTTGGCTCAAACTCCTACAAATTTGTTTGTTTATTGGGATATTTCTGATGAAGATAGAGAAAATTATAAAAAAGAATATGGAGAAAATTTCTTTGAAACTACAAGACCAGTTTTAATAGTTCATAATGATACCTTGAATTATAGTTTTGAAATCGAAATTAATGATTTTGCAAATAGCTGGTATCTAAATGTTGCTGATAGTAAATGTAATTATAGGATTGAATTAGGTAGACGTCCTAATATTAAAACTGAAAAATTAAATAAAGATTATATTTATATTTCTAGTTCAAATGAAATAGAATCTCCTAATGATAAGATTTTATTTGATAAAAAACATCCTAGTCAAGTTCTTTATTTTAGAAATGTAAAATCCGGAAATACTTATACAAAACAAATTTCAGATATTCCGTTTGTGAAAAGTATTGGAAAAATATACAATATTTATGATTTATATAAAGCTATTTATAAGAATGAAAATATAGAAGAAATTTACGACTTATCAAACCCATCTTCTGGTAATCCATCTTCTGGAAGTCTTTCTTCTAGATTCAAATAAGAACTTTAATTTTTTCCCTTTTGGGGACGCGTCCAAAAAGGGAAATTTTTATCTGATAGGATTTTCATGTAAAATTCCTATCAAATAAAATTTTACTATTAGATGCACACAATTTTAAAATCGTAAAATTGTCTCATAAATAATTATTGTGTGAATATGTGAACAAGAAAATTTGCAAAATGTTATCAATTACAAAGGAGAATTAAAATGAAATCAAAAAAAGGCTATGTTAGTTTTGTTTTACATGCACATCTTCCATTTATTCATCATCCTGAAAGTGATGACTATTTAGAAGAATCTTGGTTATATGAAGCTATATCAGAAACATATATACCTCTTTTAACTAATTTTCAAAAATTAGTAGATGAAGGTGTCAACTTCAGAATTACAATGTCTATGACTCCTCCTCTACTTTCTATGCTTGATAATAAATTATTACAAAGGAAATATATAAAATATTTAAAGAAACTGATAGAATTATCAGGAAAAGAAATTAAAAGAACTGCTGGAGATGAACGTTTAAATCAATTATCTAAATATTATTATGATAGATATTCAAATGATTTACATTTATTTAAAGATGTTTATAACTGTAATTTAATTGAAGCTTTTAAACATTTTCAAGATATAGGTGTTCTTGAAATAATTACATGTGGTGCAACACATGGTTATTTTCCTATTTTATATGTAAATGAAAAAACTGTTAAAGCCCAAATAGCTGTTGGTGTTCAAACATATGAAAGATATTTTGGAAGAAAACCTCGTGGCATTTGGCTTCCTGAATGTGGATATGTTCCAGAAGCTGATAAATATTTAAAAGAATTTGGTATTGATTATATTATCACAGAATCACATGGTATTTTATATGCTGACCCTACTCCTGTATATGGAACTTTTGCTCCAATAGTCTCTCCAGGAGGTGTAATAGCATTTGGACGTGATATGGAGTCATCAAGACAAGTATGGAGTTCTATTAATGGATATCCTGGTGATTTCAATTATCGTGAATTTTATCGTGATATAGGATATGATGCTGATTATGATTATATAAAACCATATATTGCTCATAATGGGGTTAGAGTTCATACAGGAATTAAATATCACAGAATTACTGGCAAAACAGAGTTTAAAGATTATTATAATATCCAATGGGCCAAAGATTCTGCTGAAAAACAAGCTGGTCATTTCTTAGATTGTAGAACAGCTCAAATTGAAAATTTATCTCAATATATGGACACTCCACCAATTATACTTTGCCCATATGATGCAGAACTTTACGGTCACTGGTGGTATGAAGGACCTTATTGGTTATATATTTTATTTAAGAAGATTTATTATGATGATTGTAATTTCGAGTTAATTACACCATCTGAATTTATAGACAAATATCCAAATATGCAAGTATCTTCTCCTTGTCGATCAAGTTGGGGTGCTAATGGATATAGTGAAGTATGGTTAAATCCATCAAATGATTATGTACATAGACATCTACATGTTGCAGGTGATAGAATGTGCGAATTAGCTTATCTTTTCCCTGATGCTAAAGGTCTAAAGAAAAAAGCTTTAAATCAATGTGCTAGAGAATTATTGCTTGCTCAAAGTAGTGATTGGCTGTTTATCATTACTAATGGTACTATGGTGGATTACGCTAAGAAAAGAATTAAAGACCATATTGGAAGATTTACTAAATTATATTATCAAATAAAAAATGATGAGATTGATGAGGAATTCTTGAAAGATATTTCTAAAAAAGATTGTGTTTTTCCTGATATTGATTACAGGATTTATGCTTAACAAGGGACGGTTCTTAATATGCATTTTTGCAAAGTAAGAACCGTCCCTTGTTAAGCATTTATTCTACTAAACTCTTGATTCTACTATTAATTTTATACCAGTTCTGTCTTCTCCTTCAACTTCAACCTCTGCGAATGCTGGTATACACACTAGGTCTACACCTGATGGTGCAACAAACCCTCTTGCTATTGCCACTGCCTTTACTGCTTGATTTAATGCTCCTGCCCCAATTGCCTGCATTTCTGCCTTGTTTGATTCTTTTACTAATCCAGCTATAGCTCCTGCTACTGAATTAGGATTTGATTTTGCTGAAATCTTTAAAACTTCCATTTTCTTTTGCCTCCTATTTTTTTATTTTTGTTGCAACTTTTACGATTTTAATTTTACAATATTTGGAAATAGTTGTAAAGTGTTTTTTTGAAATTTTTACTAGATTTCATCGCAAATTCATTATGCTTTCGACATTTTTCGCATTATCATATTTTTATTATGTATATTATGCACCT
Organism: uncultured Clostridium sp.; assembly: GCA_946498265.1. GTDB lineage: Bacteria > Bacillota > Clostridia > TANB77 > CAG-508 > CAG-269. The sequence continues at coordinate 25,154 of CAMMNR010000004.1, forward strand.
TTTGTTTCGACTTTTAACTTAAATATTAATTCTTTGTATATTTCTAACTTTATTTGTTTTTTCATCAATATCCAAAATTACTGCATTAAATATACATTCTCCTGTTGCTATTTTATATCTCTCTGGTAATGTTGTTTCAAATCTTTTTATTGATACATTTATATCCATACCAATTACTGAATATTTAGGTCCTGTCATTCCAATATCAGTTATATATGCTGTTCCCTTTGGTAATATTTTTTCATCTGCAGTTTGCACATGAGTATGTGTACCATAAACCATTGTAGCTTTTCCGTCTAAAAAATATCCCATAGCTATTTTTTCTGCTGTTGCTTCAGCATGAAAATCAACTACTATTATATCTACTTCTTTTTCTATTTTTTCTATTATATTTTTTGCCGTTAAAAACGGATTTTCAGATAATACTCCCATATCTACTCTTCCTAATAAATTTATAACTGCTATTTTCTTATCTTTACAATCATAAATTCCATATCCTTTTCCTACTATTCCTTGTGCATAATTTGCAGGTCTTATTAGTTTAGGATGATCTATAAATTTAAAAATGTCCTTTTTTCCCCAAGTATGATTTCCCATTGTTATCACATCAACTTTTGCTTCTAATATGTCATGAAAGTTTTTTTCGGTCATTCCCATTCCTTCTGCTGAGTTTTCTCCATTTACTATGATAAAATCTATATTTTCTTTTTCTCTTAATATTTTTAATTGTTTTCCTAATTCTTTTACTCCTGTTGAACCTATTAAGTCTCCAACTGCTAAAATTTTCATATTATTCCTTCTTTCTACTTATAATATTTTTCCATATAAATTATACAGAATATCTATTATTTTTTCAACATTTCAAAGCAGTTTATTTTTTTGTATTTTATGAAATTGGTTACTACCCAATTCTAAGTAGCAGTGAAAATTGTATTTCCAAAAAAGCAAAAAAACATGGAGAAATATAAAATATTCCCATGTTTTTTCATTAAAGTGTGCCAAAAGAGCCCGTCCCTTTTGGCACACGTTTTATTTAGCATAATCTATTACTCTTGTTTCTCTGATTACATTTACTTTAATTTGTCCTGGATAATCCATTTCGCTTTCTACCTTTTTAGCAACATCTCTTGCTAAAATTGTCATTTTGTCATCAGAGATTTTATCTGGTTTAACCATAACTCTTATTTCACGTCCAGCTTGTATTGCAAAAGATTTTTCAACACCTTCAAATGAATCTGCAATCTCTTCAAGATTTTGTAATCTTTTAATATATGCCTCTAATGTTTCTCTTCTTGCACCTGGTCTTGAAGCTGATATTGCATCTGCTGCTTGTACTAAAACTGCTTCTAGTGTTTGAGGTTCTACATCTCCATGGTGTGCTTCTACTGCATTTATTACAAGTGGATTTTCTTTATACTTTTTAAGGACTTCTACACCGATTTCAACATGTGTTCCTTCCATATCATGGTCTAATGCTTTTCCGATGTCATGTAATAATCCTGCTTTTCTTGCTAATTTAGGATCTAAACCTAATTCTTCTGCCATTATTCTAGCTAAGTTTGAAACTTCAATTGAATGGTTTAATACATTTTGACCATAACTTGTCCTATATTTTAGTTTACCAATCAATTTTACTAAATCTGGGTGAAGACCAATTACTCCTGTTTCAAGAACTGCTCTTTCTCCTTCTTCTTTAATTGTGCTGTCTAATTCCTCTTTAGCTTTTTCGACCATTTCTTCTATTTTTGCTGGATGTATTCTTCCATCATCAATTAATTTTTCCAAAGTTATTTTTGCCACTTCTCTTCTTAAAGGGTCAAATCCTGATAGAACTACTGCTTCTGGTGTATCATCTATTATTAAGTCTACACCTGTTAAAGTTTCTATTGCTTTAATATTTCTTCCTTCTCTTCCTATTATTCTACCTTTCATATCATCATTTGGAAGTGAAACTATTGATACTGTAGTTTCTTGTGAATGGTCTGCTGCACATTTTTGCACTGCATAACTTAGAATTTCTTTAGCATTCTTTATAGAATCTTCCTTAGCTTTTTGTTCTTTTTCTCTAATTAATGCTGCTTTTTCTGCTGTCAATTCTTTATCCATTTCGGCTAAAAGCTTTTGTTTTGCTTCTTCCTTTGTCAATGAAGCAATTTTCTGAAGTTCTACAACTTGTTGGTCATATAATTTTTGAACTTCTTCTTTTTCTTTTTCTACTTCTTGAATTTGCTTTTCAATTTCTTGCTCTTTTTTCTCAAAATTTTCTGAACGCCTTTCTAAGTTTTCTTCTTTTTGGATAAGTCTTGCTTCTTGTTTTTGTACTTCGCCTCTTCTTTCTTTAATCTCTTGATCTAATTCTTTTCTATTGTTCATTATTTCTTCTTTAGCTTTAAAAATTTCTTGCTTTTTTAAATTTTCTGCTTCTATTTTTGCTAAATCAACTAATCTTTTGGCTTCGTTTTCTGCTCCTTGTATTTTAGATTCTGCAACTTTTTTTCTGTATGCCATTCCTACTAGCACACCTATTGCAAGTGAGATTAAGACAGCGGCGATTGTGATTACTATATCCATAATCTTACACCTCTTTCTTATTAAATTTTCAATGTTCGAATAAAATATATATCTATTATTTTTTTAATATATTTTTTTCTTTCCTATTATATTTTAACTTTATTATTGTAAACTGTCAAGTATTTTTCATTTAAAATCTTATTTTGCAAGAATTAATAGTTACAATCTACAGGTTTAAATAAGCTGTTTTGTACACTCAAAAAAACTGTGAAAAAACAAAAAATTTTATTTTTGATTTTTTCACAGTTAAGTTTAAACTTTTACTACTTCAACATCTATTTTTACATTATGACCATTTATATTTGTATCTGTATAATCTGCTCTTTTTTCATTATATATCACATTATTTGCTAAAGTATCATGTTTTATTACATCTTCAAATTTGTGTATTACATCTTCTACTTCTTTATCTCCAGATACATATATGTTTATTCTGTCAAGTACTTCAAATCCTTTATCTTTTCTCATATTTTGTACTTTTGATAATACTTCACGTAATAATCCTTCTTCTTTTAGTTCTTTTGTAATTGTTGTATCTAATACAACTCCTATCTCTCCTTCACCACTAAATGCAAATCCTTCTTTACCTTGCATTGTGATTAATAGATTTTCTGAGTTTAAAGGTATTTGAACATCATCTATTTCAATATATTCTACTCCACCATTTTGCACTTTGTTTGCTAAGTCCATTTGATTTTTCTTTGATATTTCTTCTCTTATTTTTGGAATTAGCTTTCCATATTCTTTTCCTAAAACAGGTAAGTTTGGTTTTATTTCAAAGTTTACATATTCATTCATTTTTGCGCCAAGTTCAATATTTTTTATGTTTAATTCTTCTTTTACTATATCTTCATAATATTTTGGTAGAGTATCAATTGAGATTAGCATTTTTGAAAGTGGTTGTCTATTTTTTATATTACTACTATTTCTAGCACTTCTTCCTAATTTTACTATTTTATATGCTAAATCCATTTCTTCTTCTAATTTTTTGTCTATTGCTTTTTCTTCCACTTCTGGCCATAAGCATAGATGTACACTTTCTGGTTCGTTTTTGTTTAGTCCTACTACTAGGTTTTGATATATTTCGTCTGTTATAAATGGAATAAATGGTGCTGAAATTTTTGATAAAGTTACTAATACTTTGTGTAATGTTACATATGCTCCTATTTTATCATCTGTTAAGTTATCACTCCAAAATCTTTCTCTATTTCTACGTACATACCAATTTGATAATTCATCTGTAAAGTCTTCTATTTGAAGTGCTGCTGATGTTATGTTGTATTCATTTAATTTTTCGTCTACTTCTTTTACTAATGTATTTAATTTAGAAATTATCCATTTATCCATTACATTTGTTAGTTTGAAATCTTTATGTTCATATGGATTGAATTTGTCAATTTCTGCATATAGTACATAGAATGAATATACATTCCATAATGTGCTTAAAAATCTTCTTTGTGTTTCTTGTACATTATTTAGTCCTAGTCTTGTTGGTAACCATGGTGCGCTACATGTGTAAAAATGCCATCTTGTGCTATCAGCTCCTACTGTATCTAATAATATCATTGGATCTACACCATTTTTCTTTGATTTAGACATTTTTTGTCCATGTTCATCTAATACGTGTCCTAATACTATACAATTTTCAAATGGTGTTCTATTAAATAGTGCTGTTCCTATTGCTGTTAGTGTATAGAACCATCCTCTTGTTTGGTCAACTGCTTCAGAAATAAACTGTGCTGGGAAATTGTTCTCAAACATTTCTTTATTTTCAAATGGATAATGCCATTGTGCAAAAGGCATTGAACCTGAGTCAAACCAACAGTCAATTACTTCTTTTGCCCTTTTCATTTTCTTACCACATTTAGGACATTTTAGATATACATCATCAATATATGGTTTATGAAGTTCTATATCTTCTGGACAATTTATTGCTTTTTCTTTTAATTCAGCAATTGAACCTATACATTCTTGGTGACCACAATTTTCATCTTCACATGTCCATATTGGAAGTGGTGTTCCCCAATATCTATCTCTTGAAATTCCCCAATCTATAACATTTTCTAGAAATTTTCCAAATCTTCCTGTTCTTATTGTGTCTGGATACCAATTCACTTTGTTGTTATTTGCAACTAGTTCATCTCTTAGTTTGCTCATTGCAACAAACCAACTTTCTTTTGGATAATATAAAAGTGGTGTGTCACATCTCCAACAATGAGGATATGAGTGCATGTGTTTTTCTTTACTAAATAATTTGTTTTGTTCTTTTAACCATTTACAAATATCTTCATTGCAATCTCTAACAAATCTTCCAGCCCATGGCTCTACTTCTTTTATAAATTTTCCTGATTTATCTACTAAATTTATAAATGTAATTCCATTTTGTTTAGCAACTAAGCTGTCATCTTCTCCATATGCTGGTGCAATATGAACTATTCCTGTACCATCTGTTAGTGTTACATAATCTCCATGTATTACTTCAAATGCTTTTCCTTCAACTTCTCCAAATGGCATTAATCTTTCATATTTAGTTCCAAGTAATTCTTCTCCTTTGAATGTTCTTATTACTTCATATGGTGTTTCTCTTAGTACTGGTTCTAGTAGGTCTTTTGCCAAAATATAGTTTTCATATTGTGGTTCTTCATCTGTTCCAATATTTGCTTTTACTTCTACATATTCATATGATTTATTAACAC
>CAMMNR010000005.1 GCA_946498265.1 uncultured Clostridium sp.
CATATTATTATTTTTTATATTACCAGATGTAGAACCATAATAATATGATTGTTCATATCTTTTAGATGATATTGGTACTTTATTTAATACAACACCTGCCAAATTTCCTCCAACATTTTTTATATTTGCAATAACTCTTTTTAAATTTTCCTTTTTAGTTTGTTTACTTGCTGTAACTATTATAGTTGAATCTACTATTCTTGAAATAACAACAGAATCTGTTACTAATTCACATGGTGTACCATCTATTATAACTATATCACTTATCTTCTTTAATTCTTCTAATAAATTAACCATTTCCATTGATGTTAATAATTCAGATGGATTTGGTGGTACATTTCCTGCTGGCATTACATATAAATTATCTACTTCTGTTTCTTGTATATAATCTATATAGTCAATTGCTTCATCTGAACTTACATCTGATAAATAATTTGAAAGTCCTGGTATTGGTGATACTCCAAAAATTGTGTATTGTCTTCCTTTTCTCATATCAGCATCAATTAAAATAACATTTTTTCCTGCTTGTGCAAATGTTACTGCTAGATTTGATGCTACCCAACTTTTTCCTTCACCTGGTAATGTTGATGTGACTAATAATGTTTTTAACTTTCCTTTTGCATTCATAAATTGTATGTTTGTTCTTAATGTTCTAAAAACTTCTGAAACTGGAGATTTTGGATCTTTTTGTGCTATTAGTTCTTTTCTCATTTATCTTCTACCTCCTCTTCTTTTGTCTAAAGCTCCTTCTAAATCACATACTGGTATTGATGCTAATACTGGAACTTTAAAGTATTTTTCTATTTCTTCAGCTGTTTTTATTGTTGTGTCTAACATATTTGCTACCAATACATAAACTACTGCAACTACTAATCCTATAAATGCAAATATTATTATGTCTTTTTGATGGTTTATATTTGATGGTTCTTGTGATAATTCTGCTTCATCTACTATGTGAACATTGTTTATATTATAAAATTCTGCAACTTTTTGTATAAATACTTTTGCTGTTTCATTTGCTATTCTAGGTGCATATTCTGGATTTTGTGTTGTAACTGCTATTTCTATTAATTCTGTGTCTTTTACTGCTGTTACTGATATGTTTTTTCTTAACTCGTCTTCATTTATATCTATTCCTAAATTTGATATAACTTGACTTAATACGTTTTTACTTTTTACTAGTTCACTATATGTTGATACTAGATTTGAGTTTATTGTTATGTCTGTTGCTGTTATTGAGTTTGTTGTTTGTGCTTGTCCTTCTTGTTTTTCTGTTCCTGCTAATAACAATGTTGTTGATGATGTGTACATTGGTGTTGTGAATCCTACTGTGTAAATTACTCCTAGTACTATGAATATTAGTACTATTAGTATTATTTGTAGTTTTTTGTTCCAAAATAGATTGAATAGTTCTTTTAAATCTAATTCTTCCATGAATTTCCTCCTTTTATTTTTTTCTTTGGAATTTACTTTTATAGTATATCGTTTTGTAGCATTTTTTGCAAGATGTTAATTATAAAGTTTTACATTTATTTAAAATTCTAACTTAATATTAAATGAGTTTAATATTATATCATTATATTTATTATTATCAAATTTTAATCTACCTGCTAGAATACAAGGATTTATCCCTATTTTTTCAGCAAAATTTATTATGTCTTTTTTTTCAATCTTACTAGTATCTATACTTTTTAGAAAATTTTTATATTCTTTTTCATTTATTAAAGAATCTCTCGCAAATTTATCAGCTTTGTATTCTTCGGTTTCTCTTAATATTTGTGCATTTATATCGTTTTCTATAGTATATCCATCCATATCTATAAAACACATTTTTTTCCTCCCTTTTATTATGTGTCCTAATTCATGCATAAATGAAAACCAAAAAGTTGATATATTTTTACCTCTATCGCTTATTTGAATAAATGGAGTAGTAGAATTCAACCATCTTGCAATACCATAAATAGCTGTTCTTGGCATACTTTTTTCAAAATTTACTATAATTCCACATTGATTACAAATATTTATCAATTCCTCTCTTGCTTTAGCTTGATTTGGCATTAATGTAAGTTTTCTTATATCATCTATTTTTGATAATATTTTTTCCCTATTATATGTTGGAATTTCTGTTTCTCTCGCCTTTTTCAATCCTATTTGTATCCATACCATTAAATTTATAATATCAAAATTTTTTGTATTTGCTTTCCTACAAGCTACCTTATAATATTCATGTTCTAGACTTTCAACAGTTGTAATTTCCATAAATTTTTTAAAATTATCAACAATTTTTTCTTTATCTTTAGTATCTTCTACTAGATTTCTTATTACCATTTCTTTATATATTTGCTTAATTTTTGCATATTCTTTTTCTAGTATTTCTTTTTGCTCTTTTTGTTTCAATGCTTTTCTATAATTAAATTCCAAATTATTCCAAAAAATCGCATCAATATTAAAAATCATTTCTAATTTCATTGCAGTTTCCACTGTTATAACTGCTTTTCCATTTAATATTTCATTTACAGTTTTTAAATCCATATTTAATTTATCTGCCAAATCTTGTTGAGTATAATGATATGTTTCTAACAATTCTTTTATGGTCTCTCCTGGACATAAAATATTCTCTTTATCCATAATGCTTACTCACCTCCATAATTTTCAAATGCTTCTAATTGAACTATTCTCAATATTAAATTTTTTCCAGCTTTATCTCCTATTTCTTTTTTTGCTTCTTTTAAGTTAGTACATATTTTTTTAAGTTTTTTAGTTCTATACTGTATTTCTATTATTGACACCTCCAGAGTTAAATATTATGTATATATTATATATTCTTCTAAATTAGATGTCAATATTTTTTATTACTTTTTAAGTAATAGTTTTTGTTTCATTTAAATAATTTTTTTAATATTTTTAATAACTTGAATTTTTCACATCATTTTTACTTAAAATTTGCTTTATTCTTTTACTAATAATACTAAAATCTTCTCTCTTCACACATAAAATATCCCTTAATTTATTTTTATATAGTCTTTTAAACTCAAAAATGAATACACCACCTACTATTGTATATGAAATCACAGTCGCAATAGCAGCACCATAAATGTTCCATCTAGGAATAACTATATAATTTATAATAATATTAGATATTGTTCCCACTAATAATGTATTACAATAAAACTTCTGTTTTCCTTTAGCTATAAATAGTGTACCTATTATTTTACAATATGTCATTGAATATATGCCTGTAAATATAATCACAGTAACATAATAAGCATCAACATATTCTGCTCCGAATAAAATTTGAAGTATTAATTTTCCAAAGAAAAACATTATTAGAAATACTATTATTAAAAACGTTGATGATATTCGTAATGAAAATTTTACATCTTCAATTGAATCATTTCTTGCTGTCTTATTTATAATCACTTCTTTGAATATATCAGGTACTATCCATGCATATTCTGCAATTGAAACACCTACTGAATATAATCCAATTAAATATGAATCTATGTTTTGCCATGTTAGCATCAAAACATCTATTCTATAATTTATAACAATTAATAAATTAGTTATCATAGGAACTATGCCACTAATAATAATTTCTTTATATTCTTTTATTGGATGTTCAACTTTCACTTTCTCTACTTTTCTTTTTTTAATACTTATAAACGTTAAAATGATAATTAGTAATTCTTTTATTGCATATATAATGTATGCTACAATCAAATTTTTTTCCAAAAAAATATATGCAAATATAAAAAGAAGTGCATTTATAAATGCAGATATTATAGCTACTATTGCATTAAACTTAAATTCTTCTACTAAATTTATATATCCAATTTCACTTGCTAAAACACATATTGGTGTTAGTATAGCTAGTACTCTTAAATTAAAATCTGTTGATATCGTACACAATATCAATCCTAATGAAATATATGTTATAAATTGTATAATTACTAATTTTACAAATATATGAAAATATTTTTTATCATCTTTCCTTTTATAAACTGGATATATTGTTGAAATTCCAAAGCCTAATATTACCATTAGAATACTTAGTAAATTAGTTACATATGCATATTCTCCTTTCAGCTCAGGTCCTAAGTATCTATTTAGTAATATTATTGAAATCATTCCCCAAAAAACAGTATTAGCTTTTTTTATTATACTAATTATATAAGCATTTCCCATAAGTTTTTTCAAAATTTTTTCACCTTCTTTTTTTATAACTAACTATATATACTATTGCACACATCAAAATCAAGTATTTAAAAAATGGACTTATTACATTAGCCAAATCAGCCCTACACATATAGGCATATGTAGGATAAATCCAAATATATTGAATAAATGAATATATGGATTTATTGCTCCTCTTATACATGAATCTTATAAAAAACGCTAATATAACTACCCAAATTACTACACCAAAAATCCCAAAATTTATATATCCTTCTGCTACAATACTAAAACCTAACCCAGTAGTTCTATTCCCCCAAAAAGTATTTTTATACCAATATGAAGCGCCTTTTTTCGATATTTCTGGGAAAAAATCTACTATAGGACTCAAAACATCATAAATTAAGGTATCTCCATATTTATATTCCCACGCTTCTGAGTGATTTAACAAAAAGTTTAAATTATATCCTCCCGCAGCGAAATCAGAGTTAAAAAACTTTACTATAATATTATTATTCTCAGTACCAACTGTATTTTCTGATATGTCTTTAACCATAAACATTTTTAGTGAAGAAGAAAAAGTAATTACAATTAAAAAACCTAAAATTAGTGCCATTATTTTTTTTGTTGATACTTTATAATATACATAATAATACAATAAAAACATGACTGCTGTTCTTAAAATATAATCTCTCTCTCCTGTACATCCCATTCCTATAATCATAACTGCTATACTAGTAATTATAATTTTCTTCTTTTCGCTATCTCTTGTTGTTGAATTTAATAATAGAAAGGTAGAAACAATTGGTAATATAGTTGAGCACATTGAAGATAAAGTAACTAAAATAGATCCTGAATTTGCTATTGAGGATTTATTGGTATATCCTTTTGCAACTATATACATATATCCTAATAAACATATTGCAATAATAACAATATAAATTATATATATAGCCTGTTTATTTAACTTTCTTGTAATTTTTTCTATATCATATTTTTCTGGTCTGATATTTAACAATAATATTGCCAAAATAGCAATAGATAACCAGCTAATTCGCACAAAATTTTCATTTATTATCTGTGGTTCAAAAATATCTACTCCAAATAACTTAATTACTGGATAACCAATCTGATAAGCGACAAAAATTGGTAAAAACCATACTTGTGGATGCATAATATTAAACTTATAAGTAAATATACTTATTATACATATACTAACTGAACAAACAATGTATAATGATACATTCCAATTGAAAATCCACTGTATTAATGTAGTTACAATAATAGCCATAAACATTATTAAATCTTCTTTTGTTATTGTTTTCATTATAATCCTCTCCAATTTATTTTTTGGTAGCTTCTTTTAAAAAATTCTCTCTTCTTTCATCTATAATATTTTTTAAATATATTTTTGATTTATTAAAGTTTTTATTTGATTGGTTAATCATTTCATTTTTATCGTTTAGAAGTTTTATCGTTATTTCTTCTAATTTTTTATACTGATTTTTATCACAAAGTACATTGTCGCTTAATAATTCAGGAATTCCCCCAACTCTTGTTCCAATAATTGGGCACCCTCTACTCATTGCTTCTATAACTGCTCTAGGAAGTCCTTCTGCTGAACTTGGTGCAAATAAGATATCTTTATCATCCATCCATTTATATACCTGTTCTCCTGCTGGTAGTACACCATCAAAAAAAACTTTATCTTTTACATTGTACTTTTCAGCCATTTTTATCCATTTTTCTTTATCTCCCTTACCTAGGAAGTGCAACTCTACATCATAATTATTACTTATTCCTTTTAATGCTTTTATTGCCATTTCATGTCCTTTATACCTAACATTTAAAGATCCAACTAATCCTATCATTATTTTTTTATTATTATCTAGATTTTTAATTTTCTGAATACGTTCTTCTAAAATTTTTTCATCAACTCTTTCCAAATTTACATTGGAACAACCTATACTATTTCCTTTAGTAGGATATCTTTTTTGTAAAAACTTTTCTGTTACATATATTACATTTTTTGCATTTTTCACAATTCTTTTTGTTCTAAAAAACATATATGGTGCTAAGATTTTTCCTTTTAAATCTTTTCCATAATTCATCAATGCATCCCATGCACACCCTACTACTTCTACAATACAATTTTTATTTAATTTTTTTGCTTCGTAAAAAGCTATACTACCTAATATACTCGGTAGCCTTACAATTACAATATCGACACTTGATATAATATTTCTTATTTCTTTTTTTATTTTAGCATTATTTATTATATAGTCGGGAACTGTTTTATAATTTTTAATTGGCTGCATTTGAACTTGTTCTCCACTTGACATAACTAAAAATTTTGCAATTTCTTCATCGACTTTTTCCACTCTAGTTGACACTATAAGAGAATCACAAATTGTTAAATATCGTCTAAATACTTTATATGGTAAACCACCATTTGAGTAAAAATTTCCATTGTTTTCTTTCATTACATGGTCATGAAAAAAAGCTCCTTTCATTTTTTCCCCTCTTTCTATATTTCTTTTATAACCTTTGCTGGTACTCCTGCTACTATTGTATTTGAAGAAACATCTTTAGTTACTACTGCTCCTGCTGCTACAATAGATCTTTTGTTTATATTAACTCCTGCTAAAATTTTAGAACCTGCCCCTATCCAAACATCTTCGTATATTTTTATTTTACTTAATATACTTTTATTATACTTTATTGGCTTACTTTTATCATTCCAAGAATGATTAAAAGAAATCATTGATGTATAATGTGCTATTGATACATTATTACAAATTTCTATCTCACCAGTAGCATCTATATAGCACCCCTTATGAATACTTACATTATCACCAATCGATAGCTTTTCAAATGCTTTTATTTCAACATCTGGTCCTATATATACACTACTACCTACTTTTTTACACAATGTTTTTAGTACTATATATCTTAATGCAACTGAATATTTTCTATTCGATCTTTGAAATGAGTTCCACAAAAATATTTTTATTTTTTTTGGAAATATTTTTAATATATTTACAAATAAATTTATTAATTTTTGATATTTACTAAATTTTTCTCTACCGCTTTTAACCTCACGCACTTTTATTCTCCTATTTTAAATATTTCTTGTACCATTCAATCGCTAATTCTAATCCTTGATTAATATCGTATTTAGGATTATATTTTAAATATTTCTTAGTATTTTCTATATTTGCAAGAGAATGTTTTACATCCCCTGCTCTTTCAGGTCCATATATTGGCTTTATATTACTATTTAATAAATCTGCTAATTTATTATATAATTGGTTTAATGTTATTCTTTCACCATATGCTATATTATATGCTCTTCCACAAGCAGTTTCATCTGCTAAACATGCTTTTAAATTTGCTTCTATTACATTCTCAATATATGTAAAATCTCTACTTTGTTCTCCATTACCATTAATTGTAGGTTGTTCGCCATTTAGTATTTTTTTTACAAATATAGGTATTACTGCTGCATAAGTTGAATATGGGTCTTGTCTTCTTCCAAAAACATTAAAATATCTTAATCCTATTGTATTTAAATTATATATTTTAAAATATAATTTTGCAAATTCTTCATCTACCCATTTTGTTAATGCATATGGAGATATTTTTTCTCCTTCTTCACCTTCGCATTTAGGTAACTTTGTACTATCTCCATAAACAGATGAAGAAGAAGCATATACAAATCTTTTTACTTTATTTTCAACTGCTGCTTGCATCATATTCACTGTTCCTAAAATATTATTTTGTACATATAAAGTAGGATATTTCATTGAACGTGGTACAGATCCAAGTGCTGCTTGATTTAAAATATATGTCACACCTTTACATACATTTCTACAGGTTTCTAAGTCACATATATCTCCTTCAATAAACTCAAAGTTATCATTTTTAAAAAATTCCTCTATGTTTTCTTTTTTGCCTGTTGAAAAATTGTCTATTCCTTTTACTTTATATCCTAAATTTAATATTGCTTCTACTAAGTTTGATCCTATAAATCCAGCACATCCTGTTACTAGAAATATAGCATTATCATCAAATTTTAAATGTTTATATCCACTTTTTTCTATAGTCTCCATACTTTTAAACCTCCATCTTGTAATATCTTTTTATCAAATATTGCTTTTATGTCAAACACTAAATTTGCATCATTTCTGAATAATTTTTTTATTTCATCTACATCTAATTTTTTATATTCATCATGTGATACTGCAAATACTATTGCATCCGCATCTTTTACATTATTGCTTAATTCTAAATTATATTCTCTTTTAAATTCTTCTGGTTCTGCATATGGGTCTTCCATTAAAACATTTACATCATATTCTTTAAGTTCTTTAATTATGTCTATTACTTTTGAGTTTCTTATATCTGGTACGTTTTCTTTAAATGTTACCCCTTTAATTAATACTCTTGCATTTTTAACAGGAATATCAGCTTTTATTAATCCCTTTATAATGTTTTCTGCTATATATTTTCCCATATTATCATTAATTCTTCTTCCTGACAATATAACTTCTGGTCTATATCCTATTTCTTCTGCTTTATAAGTTAAATAATATGGATCTACTCCTATACAATGTCCTCCTACTAATCCTGGTCTAAAATTCAAGAAATTCCATTTGCTTCCTGCTGCATCCAATACTTCATTAGTATCTAATCCCATTTTATTAAATATAACTGATAATTCATTTACAAATGCTATATTTATATCTCTTTGGGAGTTCTCTATTACTTTTGCTGCTTCTGCTACTTTAATTGATGAAGCTTTATAAACTCCTGCTTTTACTACTAATGAATATGTTTGAGCCACTTGTTCTAATGTTTCATCATCCATTCCTGAAACTATTTTTGTTATGGTTTCAAATCTATGTACTTTATCCCCTGGATTAATCCTTTCTGGTGAATAACCTATTTTAAAATCTATTCCACATTTCATTCCTGATTCTTTTTCTAATATAGGAACACATATGTCTTCTGTTACTCCTGGATATACTGTTGATTCATATACTACTATTGCTCCTTTTTTTAAATTTTTTCCAACAAATTCTGTTGCTCCTTCTACAGGTGTTAAATCTGGTTTGTTATGACTATCTACTGGTGTTGGCACCGCAACTATTACAAAATCTCCGTTTTTTATTTCTTCTGGATTATCTGTAAATTTCATTGTTGTTTTTGAAAGTTCTTCATTTCCTACTTCATTTGTTACATCTATTCCTTTTTTATATAATTCTATTTTTTTAGAATTATAATCAAAACCTATTACATTTACTTTTTTAGCAAATGATATTGCAAGTGGTAAACCTACATATCCTAACCCTACAACTACTAAATTTTTAATTTCTTTTTCCATTTTCTTTTCCTCCCATAATTTTATTTATTTGTTGTAAATAAGCATTTACTATAATGTTTCTATCAAATTCTTTTTCCATTTTTTTTCTTCCTTTTAGTCCCATTTCCTTTTTTTGATTATATGACAACTTTAAAAATTTTTCTATTTTTTGTATTAAATCTTCTGTATTTTTTACTTCAAATACATATCCACTTTCTTCATCATCTATAGCCTCTTTACAACCTGGTATATTTGATGCAATTATTGGCCTTCCAGTAGATGCACTTTCTAATAGAACATTCGACGTTCCTTCATGATAAGATGGTAAAATTACACAATTTGCTTCTTCTAAAAATTTTCTTACATCTAATGTTTCACCACAATATTCTACTATTCCTTCTTTCTGCAAATTTTCTATTTCTTCTTTGTAATCTTCTTCGAAAAATCCAAGAATTTTGAATTTTACATTGTGATACTTCTTTCTTATGACTTTTGCTGCTTCTATATACTCTCTAATTCCTTTTTCTTTCATCATTCTACCAATAAACATAAACGTCTGTGTATTGTTATTAGGATACTCTTTTAAGCTGAAAAATTTTGTATTAACACCTGAGCCTGGAATTGTTTCTAAATTATTATTAAATTTATTTTTTTTCAAGAAATTATATATTTTGTTATTTTGACAAAATACACATTCTGCTTTCTTTAATGCCATTTTATACATTTTTATTATTAGTTTTGATAATAAATTGTTTTTTTCTACACTACTTCCTAAACCTGTAATATTTGCTATATACGGTATGTGCTTTATTCTGCATATTAGTCCTCCATAAATATTAGGTTTTATTGTATATGTTAATACTAAATCTGGTTTTATTTGTTTGCATATTTTTTTATACTTAAGAACTAACTTTAAGTCATTTATTGGATTTATTCCTCTTCTATCTATATCTGTTTCTATATATTTGCAACCTAATTTTTTTAATTCTTCTATTTTCTTTCCATTTGGCAATGATATATATATTTCAAATTTTTCTTCAATTAACTTTACAATAAGTTCTTTTCTTAGATTATATAATCCTAAATCATTATTTATTAATATTAATATTTTCATATTTCACTCCATATATATGTATAAATTTAAGCTCTATATAGTGGGAAAAAATTAGTATTTTCTATTTTTTCACCTTCTTCTCTTATTTTTACTAATTCTGCATATATTTTCTTATTGAATATATTTTTACCTATGTAGAAATCATATATTCCATTAGGTGCAAAACTTTTTTTATATCTATAAATTCCGTCATCTTCTCCTCCATATCCTCCACCTAAAATGAAATTTTTTATTCCTTTATTATAAGCCCATTTTATAATTTCATATTTCAAAAAATCATTTGGTCTTAAATCAAAATATTCACTTAATGTTCCTCCTAAATAAGAATAGCAATTATTAGGTGAATAAATTACTAGTTCTGTAGAAATAACTTTTCCTTCATATAGCACATTAAAATATACTACATTTTCTTTCATTTCATTTAATTTTTTAAAAAAACTTTTATCAAAATAATATTCTTGCTCTGCATTGTTCCTATCCATTGTTGAATAATAAATCTTTAAAAATTCATCTAACGTTTCGCAATTTTCATCAATCTGTATTTGCAAATTATTTCTATTTGCTTTTTTTATATTTTTTCTCACTTTGTGTTCAAAATCCATTAACATTTCTTCTGGATTCATATCTAGTTTTCTAATAATATTATGTTTTAGATTTATTGCTTCTCCATCATATTTTTCTTGATAATTTTCTAGTAAATGAAATCTAACAAATTCACATATTATATTATTTTTTTTGCAATATTCTTCATAACTCTCATTTACCTTCTTATAATCTTCGCCATCAATAATGAATCCACCATATCCATATGGAGAACTTAAATCAAAATATTTATTTTCTTCTATTTTATCTTTAAAAAATTCTGTTTTAGCAATATCTCTTTTCATTATTACATTCATTGCTTTTGTTTTTCCATCATTATAATAGAATAAAATTGGTTCTCCATCTCCATGTATTTTTAATGCTTCTACATATTCTGGCAAATAAAAAACATCATATTTGTTAAAACTTTTTACTATTTTTCTCCATTTTTCTTTTTCATCTAATACTATAATTTGTATTTTTTCGTTCATTTTTCCTCCTAAAATCTAATATATAATATTATTTATGATATTAATATAATTTTTTATATTTTCTGCTTCATATCTTTGATCACATATTAGAGATAATTCCATATTATATATTTCTTTATTTTTTTCTTCAAAAATCATATTTGGAATAGGCCAATGATTTGGACAATATACATCATTTTTTATTAGATAGTCTTTTAATTTGTTTCTATCATTTTGGGGTAAAAATATTGGTACGAATAATAAGCAATCATCTTCCATATCTATATTTTTTATATACTTTATCTTTTTTTGTTTTTCTAAAAATTTATATATTTCTTTAGTATTATTCTTTCTTTTATTTATAATCTCTTCTAAATTCATATTTCTTAATATATTATAAGATATGTTATCTATTTTATATTTTTTATAGTCACAATCTAAAATTTCCTCCGTTTTATGAAATTTCTGTAAAAAATCCTTTTTTTCTATTTTATCTGTTCTTTTAATATATTTGCCTTTTTCAATCATTGCCTTTTTCTTTAAATTAGTATATTTATCATTTTCTTTTATGTTTATATTCTTATCTAATTTAAATTCTTTTGAACAATTAATTAATACTCCTCCACTAATAATTGGAAACCATTTCCTTAAACTTGCGACAATAAAATCAGATTTTGTATTATATTTTCTTTTGGATAACCAACTATGAGTACAGTCTTCAATAACTATTGAGTTTTTATTCTTAAAATTATCTATATAGTAATCCATATTATTGCAAGAATATCCAAAATAGTTCATTGCAAAAAATAAATCACATTTTTTATTACAATCTATATCATATACAAATCCTTCCTCATTAAAACTTACATTATAAAAATATACTTCAATATTTCTACTTATAAATGGATCTAACATAGATTGACAGCAATATGATGGAAAATATACATTTTCTATCTTCTTTTCTTTTATAATCACTTCAAGTGCATAATCTATTGCTGTTCTACCTGACATAAAAAAAATACTATTTTTATTTTCGCCTATTTCATATTCTTTTAGACCTTTTTCGTTTTTGTCTTCTATCCAAAATTCACTACCTATCTCCATATTTATTGATAAAAATTCCTTTCATAATCTTTTTTCAAAATACTAATAGCCATTTCATTTATATATTGATTTCCTTTAAATTTTTCTTCTCTTAATATCCCATCAATTGCCCAACCACATTTTTGATATAATTTTAATGATGCAGTATTATATTCTAATATAACACTATATAATTTATTTAATTGCAATTCCTCAAAGGCATATTTCATTATAGTATTTATTGTATCTGTGCCATATCCTTTACCTCTTTCCTTGCTTTCATATATCTTTATTCCATTACATGCTTTTCTATTTTTCCAGTCAATATCAGTTATTGTTACTAACCCTATTCTTTTTCCTTCTACTTCGATAATATATCTAATATTATTTTTGTTAAATATCTGATTCTCATACCATTTTTCCTGTTCATATTTAGATATTGGAAAACTCCATCCGCCAACATTTTTTTCCATTTCTGGATCATTAATCATTTCTCGTAAAAATTCTAAGTCTTCTTTTTCTATTGCTCTTAAAAATACTTTTTTCCCTTTTAAATTCATTATTCATCTCCTCTTTCTTTTTTTCTATATTCATCAAAATCTATGTTGACACCTTCTCCTCTTACTGCTATTCCTTCTCTTTCGAATACTTTCACCATAGTTTTTAAGATTATTTTTAAATCATTAATTAACGAAATATCTTTTATATAACTTAAATCATATTCAAATTTCTTTCCCCAATCTATACAATTTCTACCATGAATTTGTGCTAATCCTGTAAGTCCAGGTCTTACATCATGCCTATGTTTTTCTTCTTCTGTATAATATGGTAGATATTGAACCGCTAAAGGTCTTGGCCCAACAATAGCCATATCCCCTTTTAATATATTAAATAATTCTGGCAATTCATCTAAGCTTGTACTTCTTAGCATTTTCCCAAATTTAGTTAATCTTTTTTCATCTGGTAACAAATTACCATCTTCATCTCTTTCGTCTGTCATTGTTCTAAATTTATATAAAGTAAATATTTTCTCATTTTTTCCAGGTCTTTGTTGCTTAAATATTGCTGGTTTTCCTAGCTTTATTCTTACTAATATATAAATTATTAACATTACTGGACTAAGTATTATTATTGCTAAAAAACTTATTATGAAATCTAATAGTCTTTTTACATATTTAGCATACATTTTTTACTCCTAAAATAATCCTTTTATTATATTTATTATTCTTTCCATATCTTCTTTTGTCATATTAGTATCTGAAGGAAGACATACTCCTCTATCAAATAGGTCTTCTGATACTGCTTTTTCTTTTACTTTTATAAAGTCATAATCTTTAAATACTGGTTGCATATGCATTGGTTTCCATACTGGTCTTGATTCTATATTTTCTTTTTCTAAAGCCTCCATTATATCTAAAGGTTTTACTTTAGAATTTGGCTCTAAAGTCATTACAGATAACCAATGATTTACAACTGTATTTTCTGGTATTGGTTGCATTTTTATTTCTTTTATATCTTTAAATGCTTCTTTGTATGTGTTATATATTTGTGTTTTCTCTTCTATTCTTTCATCTAAAACTCTTAATTGTCCTCTTCCAATTCCTGCAAGAATATTACTCATTCTATAGTTGTATCCTATTTCTTTATGCTCATAATGTCTTGCTTTTTCTCTTGCCTGAGTAGACCAAAATCTTACTTTTTGCATTCTTTCTTCATTTTCAGAAACTAGCATTCCTCCTCCACTTGTTGTTATTATTTTATTTCCATTAAATGAATATACTCCATAATCTCCAAATGTTCCTGTATGTTTTCCTTTAAATGTTGAACCTAAACTTTCTGCTGCATCTTCTATTAATGTGGTATTGTGCTTTTTACATATTTCTACTATTTTATCAATTTTAGCTGGTGTTCCGTATAAGTGTACTGCAATTACTGCTTTTGGATTTGGATATTTTTCAAATGCTTTTTCTAATGCTACAGGATCCATATTCCATGTTTCTTCTTCACTGTCTATATATACTGGTGTTGCGTTTTCGTATATAATTGGGTTTGTTGTTGCTGAAAATGTAAGTGTTGAACAAAATACTATGTCTCCTTTTTGAACTCCTGCTGCCTTTAATGCCATATGTATTGTTGCAGTTCCAGATGATAGAGCTACAGCATTTTTTATACCTACATATTGTGCTATTTCTTCTTCAAATTTATTAACATTTTCTCCTAAAGTAGTTATCCAATTAGCATCAAATGCTTCTTTTATATATTTTTGTTCATATCCTTCTTTTGACATATTTGGTGATGCCAAATAAATTCTTTTGTTCATTTTATTTCCTTCTTTCTTTTTATCTTGTCCCTTTATAAGTTGGCACAACTTCTTTTATGATTTCTTTTATTTCTTTTTTACTTTCATTATTGCTATTTTCTAGTAAAAATTGCAACTTACTTAATTTTTTAGTTATCATTTCTATATTAATATCCATAGGTTTAGCAATATGAATTTTATCATGTTTTGTTTCTTGCAAACCTTCTTCATCCATTAAAATTTCTTCATACAGTTTTTCCCCTGGTCTTAACCCTGTTATTTCTATTGGTATATCAACATTTGGTTCATATCCTGACAATTTAATTAGATTGACTGCCATATCGTATATTTTGACAGGTTCACCCATATCTAATACAAATATTTCTCCACCTTTAGCAAATGTCATAGCTTGTAAAACAAGTGATACTGCTTCTGGAATAGTCATAAAAAATCTAGTAATTTCTTTGTCTGTAACCGTTACTGGTCCTCCTTTTGCAATTTGCTTTTTAAACAAAGGAACTACTGACCCATTACTTCCTAAAACATTTCCAAATCTAACAGCTGCATATTCTGTTTTACTTTCCTGATTTTTTGCTTGGATTATCATTTCACATAGTCTTTTTGTTGCTCCCATTATGTTTGTTGGATTAACTGCTTTGTCTGTTGATATTAATATGAATTTTTTTACATTATATTTGTCTGCACAATTTACTGTATTTAGTGTTCCAAATACATTATTTTTTATTGCTTCTAATGGACTTGTTTCCATTAATGGTACATGTTTATGTGCTGCCGCATGAAATACTAAGTATGGTTTATATACTGCAAATATTTCTTCTAATCTCTTTTTATCTCTTACACTTGCAACTATTGCACAAATTTCTGTATTTGGATATTTTGCTTTTAATTCCTGTTCTATATCATATAAATTATTTTCATAAATGTCAACTATTATAAGTTTTTTGGGATTATAATTTATTATCTGTCTACAAAGTTCTGAACCTATAGAACCTCCTCCTCCAGTTACTAATATTGCGTTATTTTCTATAAGTCCTTTTATATTCCTATTATCTAGTTTTACAGTGTCTCTTCCTAATAAGTCTTCAATTTCAACATCTCTAAAACTATCCATTAAATTTTTATTTTTTATTATATCTTTTGTTCCTGGCAAAATTCTAACTTTACAATTTGTTTCTTGACATATTGATAAAATGTCTTTTCTATCTTTATTTGATATGTTTGAGATTGTAAATAGAATTAATTCTACATTTTTTTCTTTACAGATTTTTGGTATATCTTGTCTTGTTCCTATAATTTTGTTTCCTGAAATGACATAATTTATTTTGTTTACATTGTCATCTATTAGTCCTACAATATGGTACATATCTCTCATTGTTGTTTTTAATGTTCTTATTACAATTCTTGCCGCTTCTCCTGCTCCAATTATAAGTACATTTTTTCTGTTATCATTATTTTCTTTACCAGTATTTTTATATGGCCATTCCGTTAATATCAACCTTAGTGTCACTCTATATCCTATTACTGCTGTTACAATAATCAAAGCTGCCACCATATTAACTCTTGGGTTAGCTATATTAATATTAAATACTAATCTTAATAATGCTATTATTATATATCCTATTAAACACGCCAATACATAAACTAAATAATCATTACCATTTTCATATCTAGTTATATTTTTATATGTTTTAAATATGTGAAATAAGCCTATATATACAATTAATGCTAATATTATTGTATAAAAAAATGTTGGATTTAATTTGCTTGCTATATCAAAATTATTATCTATGATACTTTCTGATATAAAATAAGAAAAAATTATAACTAATATATCTAAAATTCTTAAGATTACGTTTCTATGCTTTCTTAAATGTCTCATTATCTTTATCTCATTCCTTTTCCAAATCATAAATCTGGGTTGGAAATAATTGATATTATTTTTCAACCTTCCCCTTTTTTCATCAATATTATATTTTTTGTAAACCTATTATACATATTTTTTATGATAAATGCAATATATTTTTTTGATTTATTTCTAGTTTTTCTGTTTGTCCTTATTTTTACCAACATTAAAGGATTTTATTAATCTTTTTTAGGTTATTTATATAAAAGATGATAATACTAAAATTAAAATAAATTAATCATATCAAAGAAGAAAAAGTTTTTATTTTATATAAATTAAATAAAACTAGATTTATAGCACAAAAAAAAGATATAATATCAAAACTTTATATTATATCTTTTTTTGTACATTTTTTATATTATTTATAATATTACTCATTATTAGGATTATAAGTATTCCTACTATAACTCCTGATGTATCTATCATTACATCTGTTATTTGTCCACTTCTTCCTTTTATAAATAGTTGGTGAAACTCATCTGTAGATGCATATGTAAAACCTATTATTAAACTTATTAAAAATCTATTCTTCATTTTTAATCTATATGTCATACATAAAGACATTAATAATATTCCTACAACTGTATAAATTGAAAAATGTGCCAATTTTCTTACAACTGTATGCATTTTTTCTACTTTTATTTGCTTTTCTTCATCTGATAAATTTTTTGTAAAAGGATTTGTATCAATTATCCATTTTGTTACTTTTTCACTAATACTTCCTGACTTTTCTCCATTTTGATTTGAAAATCCAAATATTATTCCAAATGTTCCTATTAATAATAGTACAAGTATTGTTCTTATTATATTTATTTTCAAATTATTATTCTCCTTTTTGTTTATACACATTTGTTAGCGAAGCTTTTTTATTTTCCATATCCTGTTTTTGTTACTATACTATTACTAATTGTTTTTACTGTTTCTGATGGAGTGTAATCATTTTCTCCAAATACTTCTTGATGTAGTCTTGTTACGTTGCTTTCTAGAGTTACTGGTATTCCATACCATCTGTCTAATGTGATTCCTTGTGTTTCATATGGCCAACCTATACTCTCTGTTATTTTAAAACTTGTAGCACTTGGCATTAAACCAAATATTTCATTAGCTGTTATATTCGTATATATTTTTGGTAATACCGTATCTACTAAACTATTTAACTGACTAATATTAAATGTCTTTACCTTATTTACAACTGCTGTTAACACATCTCTCATTCTTTCTGTTCTTTTGTAATCTCCACCTGTAGCATATCTAATTCTTGCATATGCTAAAGCTTGCTCTCCTGTTAAATTATAAGTTCCAGCTTGTGTTATACCGCTTATATGAGATACTTCTTCATCTGTAATTGTCATTGTAACTCCACCAATACTATCTATGATTTCTTGAACTGCATCGAAATTTACTGTTATAAATTCTTTTATATTTAAATCTAAATTTCTATTTAAAGTACTTATAGCAAGTGGTGCTTCTCCATATGAATATGCATGTGTTATTTTATCTAGTCCATGTCCTTCTATGTCTACATATGTGTCTCTATATACAGAAACTAATTTCACTTCTTTTGTTTCATTATTTATACTTGCTATTATTATACAGTCACTTCTGTTTCCTTTGCTATATGTGTCTTCTCGACTATCTATTCCAAATATTGCTATATTTCTATAATTAGCTAAATTTTCTTCTGCTTGTACAGATACATCTAAGTCTTGTTCATTGATTTCTACTTGTTGCATTTTTGATAGTTTACTATTTACATACCAATATGTTACTCCTATTATTAATGCTAATATTATTATTAATATTAATATTATTATTCCAAATATTTTTAATCCTTTTTTTTGCTTACCTTCTTTTTTTCCCATATTACTTTACAAGAAC
Organism: uncultured Clostridium sp.; assembly: GCA_946498265.1. GTDB lineage: Bacteria > Bacillota > Clostridia > TANB77 > CAG-508 > CAG-269. The sequence continues at coordinate 18,889 of CAMMNR010000005.1, forward strand.
TTATTTTGTTCTTGTATCTCCTTTCTTTTATTTTTCTATTTTATTTTTCTAAATTATTATACTATTACATTTTTCTTTTTACAAGTATAAAAATAATTTATTTTTTAATTTCCATATAAAAAGGAAACATAAATTTAAAAATATGCTCCCTTTTTATTTACTTTGTTGATTTTTATATATCTTGTGATATGAATTTTTTTAGTTCTGCTCGTATTAATGTTTGACTGTTTAAAATCTGTGCTAAATTAACATTTATTGTTGTATCTAATTTTTCAGCTATATTATCTATTTTTGAATTCATTACTTTCATTTCGCCTTTTATTGTTGTTATTTCACCTTTCATCGTTGTCATTTCTGATTTCATTGTTGCCATTTCTGACTTCATTATTGCCATTTCACCTTTTATTGTAACTATTTCACCTTTTACCTCTACCATATCTTCTTTTAATATTGCTATGTCACCTTTCATTGTTGTTATTTCGCCTTTCATAGTTACTATGTCTCTTTTTACCTCTACCATATCTTCTTTTAATATTGCTATGTCTTCTTTCATTTTTGGTATTTCTTTGGTCTGTTCTTCCATTACATCTAGTCTACTATGTATCTTTCCAAATTCGCCTTGCATTTTTAACCATAATTCGTTTGTATCCATACTTTATCTCCTTTCATAATATAAATTTAATTATATTTATGAATTCACAATTCAAGAACTATTGTGTAAATATAAATTCATAAATAAATTATGTTTATATATTAACATAGACACATACACATTACAAATTAGAAGATGCGCATTTTACTGCATTTAACTCTACTTATCTTTATATATCTACAAAAAGCTCCGCTTCTTGTACTTTTAAGTAAAATTTTACATTTTGTTTGGCATTTCCATTCCTAGCAAATTTGCTCCTGTTTTCAATACTTTCCCTACTATATATGTTAGATACAATCTTGCATTTTGTATATTTTTATCTTCTACAATTATTTTATTTTCGTTATAAAAATTGCTATATGCTTTTGCTAAGTCTATTAGATATCTTGATAATATAGATGGTTCTTCTTTATTTGTTACTTGTTTTAATGTTTCTTCAAAATCATATACTAATTTTAATATATTTTGCGAATATTCATCAACTAAATAATCTGTATTAATCTCTTCAACTTTTGGTAAATACCCTGCCTTTTGAAGTACACTGTTTGTCCTTACATATGTGTATTGGATATATGGACCTGTCTCTCCTTGGAAATTTAATGCTGTATCCCAATCAAATATTTCATCCTTAATTCTACTATTAGCTAAATCATTAAATATAACTGCTCCTATACCAACTTTTTTAGCTACATCATCTTTATCTTCAAGTTCAGGATTTTTTTGTTCTATAATTTCTTTTGCTCTTTGAATTGCTTCATTTAGCAAATCTTCTAATTTTATCATATTTCCTGCCCTTGTTGACATTCTTCCAGATGGTAATAATACCATACCAAAAGCTACATGTTCTAATCCATCTGTATATTTTTTATCAATTCCTAATAATTTTGCTACTTCAAATACTTGCTTAAAATGTAGAGTTTGTTCATATGAAACTACATATAATGCTTTATCAAAATCATATGTCCTTGCTCTATATAAAATAGCTGCCAAATCCCTCGTCGCATATGTTGTTGAACCATTTGATTTTTTTATTATACAAGGAGTATCAATTCCTTTATCTTCTAAATTGACAACTTCTGCTCCTTGTGATTCTTGTAATTTACCTGTTTTTTGTAATGTTTCTATTACTTCTGGCATTTTATCTGAATAAAATGCTTCTCCATTCCAAGAATCAAATTTGCTTCCTAGTAAATCATATACTTTTTTAAATTCTTGTAAACTTAAATCTTTAAATTTTTCCCATATTTTTGTACAATATTCATCTTTGTCTTCTAGTAGCTTAAAATTATATCTACATTGTTCTAAAACCTTTTCATCTTCTTTGCACAACTCGTTTACTCTTATATAAATTTTAGTTAATTCTCCTATTGGATCTTTATCTAAATCATACTCATTTCCCCATAGTTTATATCCTTCTATTAATTTTCCAAATTGTGTTCCATAATCTCCTAGATGATTTATTCCTATAACATTATATCCAAGCATTTTATATATATTATATAATGCTGCACCTATAACTGTTGAACGTAAATGTCCAATATGAAATGGTTTTGCAATATTTGGAGCTGAATAATCTATTACTATATTTTTACCTTTCCCTATTTCTGATTTTCCAAACTCTTCATTTTTATCTACTGCTTTTATTACTTCTTTTGCCAATAATTTTTTATTTATATAAAAATTCAAATATCCACCAATAACTTCTACTTTATCTATTATATTTTCATCTAAAATCATTTTTTCTTTAATTTCACTTGCAATAACTGGTGGTACTTTTTTTAACTCTTTTGCTAATCTAAAACAAGGAAAAGCATAATCTCCATTTTTTGAGTCTTTTGGCTTTTCTATATAGCTTTCTAATTCTTTTTCTGAGATATTAGTTGCTTTTGATATTTCTTTTGCTATTATATCTTTAAAATTTATCATTTTTCACTTTCTTCCTTTCTCATACACAAATTCAGTTTGAAAAGAATTAGGTTTTGATAAGGAAAATTTTATTTACTTTTTAAATAATTCCATGAATCCTTACACATATCATCTAATGTCTTTTCTGCTACCCAACCTAGTTCTTCTTTTGCTTTTCTAGGATCTGCATAACATGTAGCAATATCTCCTGCTCTTCGAGGTGCTATCTTATATGGTACACTCATTCCTGTTGATTCCTCAAATGCTTTTACCATGTCTAATACACTATAACCTGTTCCAGTACCTAAATTATATATGAATAATCCTTTTCCTTCTTTGTCTAATTTTTCTAATGCTTTTATATGTCCTTTAGCTAAATCTACTACATGAATATAATCTCTTACACCCGTTCCATCTGGAGTGTTATAATCATTTCCAAATACTGATAGTTCTTTTAGCTGACCATTTGCTACTCTTACGATATATGGCATTAAATTATTTGGTATTCCTTGTGGCTCTTCCCCAATTAGTCCACTTTCATGTGCGCCTACAGGATTAAAATATCTTAATATACATATATCCCATGTATTATCTGATTTATATATGTCTTTTAATATTTGTTCTATAAATAGTTTTGTAGTACCATATGGATTTGTTGTTCCTCCTGTTTTACATTCTTCTGTTAATGGTATTTGTTCTGGCTCTCCATATACTGTTGCTGATGAACTAAATATGAATTTTTTTACTCCATATTTTCTCATTACATCTAATAATACTAAACAACCTGAAATATTATTTGTATAATATTCTATTGGTTTTTGTACTGATTCTCCTACTGCTTTATATCCTGCAAAATTTAGTACCGCTTCTATTTGGTTTTCTTGAAATACTTTTTCTAGTTTTTGTTTATTAGCATAATCCATTTCGTAAAATTTAAATTCTTTTCCTGTTATTTTTTTTATAGAATCTAGTACTTCTGGTTTACTGTTGGAAAAATTGTCTATGATTATTATTTCTTTTCCAGCATTTAGTAATTCAACAGCTGTGTGGCTTCCTATAAATCCTGCTCCACCTGGTAATAATATTGCCATAGCTATTCATTCCTTTCTTTATTTTTTACTTTTTATGTAAAATGTGATATAATGTATCTAATAGACTAAATAGTCTAAATATCTCATTTAATGAGATATCAGCAAATCAAAGGAGGTATTTTATATGAACAAACGGAGAAATGACAAAAAAACCTTTTTAGCTTATACTAGAGAGTCTTACATCCCCACAGTTGGAGAACGTTTAACTAATTTTACATTTCTTGATAATGGTATATTGTATGACTCTACACATAGTAGTAGTATTCTTACGGTTGAGACTATTGCTAATAACATCTACAAAGTCGAGACCAAGCATACTTTTTATATAATTCAAGTAAGCTAAACTCCAACCAAAAGAGCTCTTTTATAGGGCTCTTTTGGTTTATTTTAAGAAACGTCCCCAATTAGACATCTCTTACTTCATAACCCATATTTCTTATTTTTTCTCTTAGTCCGTCTGCTTTTGCCCAATCTTTATTTTGTCTTGCAATCTTTCTTTCTTCTATCATTTCTAATACATCTTGTGGCATTTCTTGTTCTTGTTTTTGAATTGGTTCATCTATTTTTAATCCTAATACTGTATCAAATTTTAATAATAAATTGGCAATTTCTGTAGATTTTTTAGGATATCTTATAGTTTCCCATACAAAACTCATTGCTAATGGCATATTCATATCATCATTAATTGCTTTATGAAATTCTTCTTCTATTCTACTTAATTGTTTTTTATCATCTTCGTCTAAGATATCTGTTCCATTTTTATGAACTTGATATCCATTTTTTAGTCTTTCTAATGATTTTGATGTTGCTTCTATTCCATCCCATGTGAAATTTAATTTATTTCTGTAATGTCCAGAATACGTAAATAGTCTATATACTAATGGGTCATAACCTTTATTTATTATATCTTTTAGTAAATATACATTTCCTAAACTTTTTGACATCTTACCACCATCTATTAGTAAATATTCTCCATGTAGCCAATAGTTTGCCGGTATTTTTCCACATGCTCCTTTGCTTTGTGCTATTTCATTTTCATGATGTGTTGGTATTAAGTCAATTCCTCCTGTATGTATATCAAATTGTTCTCCTAAATATTTTCTTCCCATTGCTGAACATTCTATATGCCATCCTGGATAACATTTTCCCCATGGGCTATCCCATTTCATTAAATGATTTTCTGGTGCTTTTATCCATAATGCAAAATCATATGGGTTTCTTTTTTCTGGGTCAATTTCTACTCTTGCTCCTGCTTTTTGTTCTTCTAAATTTAAGTTTGATAGTATTGGATATTTGTCTAGTTTTGAAATATCAAAATATATTGCTGTTGATGTTTCATATGCATATCCATTGTCAATCAGTTTCTGCACATATTCTATCATTTCTTTTATATGTTCTGTTGCTTTACACACTACTTCTGGAGTTTCTATATTTAGTGCTTTTAAATCTTTAAAAAATAGTTCTGTGTAGTGATTGGCTATTTCTAATGGTGTTTTATGTTCTTCTTTTGCTGATTTTATCATTTTGTCTTCTCCTTCGTCACCATCAGATACTAGGTGCCCTACATCTGTTATATTCATTACATGTTTTATTTTATATCCGTTATATCTCAAAATTCTTCTTAGGATGTCTTGAAATATATTGGTTCTTAAGTTTCCTATTGTTGCGTCTTTATATACTGTTGGTCCACATGAATATATTTTTATTTCTTTTGTATCAATTGGTATAAATTTTTCCTTTTTTCTTGTTAATGTATTATAAAAATATATATCCATTAACTTTTCTCCTTGTATAAATTTAGGTTTTTAAAGGGCTACCTATAAACCCTTTTTAATTTGTATTTGTTGAATTTGTTGTATTTGTTGTGTTTCCTGTTGATGGTGTTTCATTTGATGTGTTTGTTGTATTTGTATTTGGTGTTGAATTTGTGGTATTTGATGTGTTTGTTGTGTTACTTGTGTTCGTACTTGGTGTTGTATTTACTGTATTTACTGGTGGTTGTTCTACTACTTTAGGCGAAGTATGTATTGGACATACTTCATTTATTTTAGTTCCTCCTGATGTTGAACTTTTTCCTACTGGTGTCCATAGTTTTAGTTGTTCTTTTGGTATTACAGCTCCATAGTAATTTGTAGTTACTGCACAATATTGTGAACAGAATTGTGTTGCTACTTTACCTGATTCTGAACATATTTGTTGACTTCCATGTCCTTGACATTTTTCTACTGTATGATTTGATGCAAATATTTCTGTATACTTGTTACTACATCCTGTTGTTGCTAAACATCCTGTTGTTCTACATACTGTTTGTTCTACTATTCCACTTGGTTTTGTAAATGTTGCATTTTCTAAGTTTTTGTGTATATCTGTCATTACTGCATCCCAAATTTGACCTGCTGGATTTTGAGTAAATCCTCTTACTTCTTCATTTGTATCATATCCAAACCATGTTGCTGCTGAATAATATGGTGTAAATCCGCAAAGCCATCTATCATAACTGTCGTCTGTAGTACCAGTTTTTGCTGCTACATCCATTCCAGGAATTGCACAATATTTAGCTGTTCCATTACTTGCTATTACAGGTTCTTGTGTTATTGATTTTGTTAAATATGCTGTTTGCTCTGAAAATACTCTTGTTTGTTCTTGTTTTGGAGTTAATACTGTATTTCCGCTTGAATCAACTACTTTAGTGTAGAATGTTGGTGTTATATACACTCCATCATTTGCAATTGTTCCATATGCTGCTGCCATTTCTAATGGACTTGAACCATTACTGCTTCCACCTATTGCTAATGATAATACATCATCTTGTTCTTTATTTAGAGATGTCATTCCCATTTTATTTAAATATTCTATTGATTTTGATGGTGTTAATTCTCTCATTATTTTTAGTGCTGGCACATTATGAGATACTGCAATAAATTGTCTAATATTTATAAGTCCATCATAATCTTCTCCTTCATTTTTAGGTTCATAATCTCCACCGAAATTTGTTTTTACATCATCATAAACAGTTGCTGGTGTAATTATTCCTTCTTCTAATGCTGGTGCAATATCTGCTAGTGGTTTTATTGCTGAACCTTGTTGTCTTCTCATATGTGTTGCTCTATTCCATCCTGCTCCATCTTTTTCTCCAAGTCCTCCTGCTATTCCTACTACATAACCTGTTTTATAATCTATTATTGCCATTCCTGATTGTGTATGTGCATTTATTAGATTTCCATTTGCATCTTTGTTTCTACCTGATTTTATATATTTTTCGTTTTTGTATTCTTGTTCTACTCTTGCTTGTATATTTGTATCTACTGTTGAATATATTGTTAATCCACTACTATATACATAGTTTTCTGCTAACTGCCTTGAAATTTGCTTTTCTTCCATTACTTGGTTTATTACTTGTTCTAGCACTGCATCTGTGTGATAAGAATAATCACTTCCTGTTGATATTGTTCCTTTTGCAAATTTTAATCCTGCATCTACTTCAGCAATTGCTGTATCATATTCTTCTTGACTATTTATATAACCTAATTCATTCATTTTATTTAAAACTGTTTTTGTTTTATTTTTGATTTTTTCTGTATTATCTGTTGATGTGTCAAATGGACTATATGACATTGGAGAACTGTTTATTCCTGCCATATATGCACATTCTGCTAAACTTAAATCTTTAGCACTTTTGTTAAAGTAATATTCTGCTCCAAGTTCAACTCCATGAAGATTTCCTTCTCCTCCAACAAATAATATGTTTAAATATAACTCTAATATTTGTTCTTTTGAAATCATTCTTTCAACTTGATATGCTTTTGCCCATTCTTTTATTTTTCTGAATATTCCTGCTAATCCTGATGCTTCATCATCTTTTGTTATATTTTTTACTAATTGTTGTGTAATTGTACTTCCTCCGTAGCTTGAACTACCTGTAAATACAGTATTAAGTATTGCTCCTGCTGTTCTTTTGAAATCTACTCCATGATGACTATAAAATCTTTCATCTTCTATTGCGACATATGCTTTTGGCAAATATTCTGCCATATCTTCTATTGAAATTATTTTACGTTTTTCGTCACCACTTAAATTTGCAACTACTCCTCCATTTTGGTCTACTACTACTGAATTTGATACTCCTATCTGAAGTTCTTCTTTTGTTATTTCAAAATCATCTCCAAATAATCCAAAAAACATTCCTGCTACAATTCCTGCTCCTATTACACACATTAATAAAAACAATATTATCATTATTTTTATAAATATCATTAGCTTAGGATGTTTATCAGAAAACTTTTGCTTTCCATTTTTTTTCTTTTTCTTACTTGCTTTAGGTGGAACTCTTTTATTAGTTGAGTTATTTCCACTTAATGCTTTAGGTTTTCTATCTTCATCATCTATATCAGATACTCTATGTTTTTTTGTTGGTTTTGCACTTTTTGTTCTTTTTTTATTATTACTTCCTCTTTTATTTCTTTCATTACTACTATGATTTGGCATCTTCTGTACCTCCTTGCCAATATTTTTAACACCCATATTATATTATATTTTCTCCAAAAAGAAAAGAGTTTAATATAATTTTAATAAATTATATACTACTATTTTCACCAAATAGATTTACAATTTTTACTTTATCTCTTTTTATTTTCCTCATAATGTTTTCCATTGGTTGTCTTTTATACATACTTGCTTCATATATGTCTTTTTTATTATATCTTATTTCTTTATCATAATCAAATTCTTCATCATTTAACACTTGTATTTCATAATCATTTACACACATCCCGTTAAATCTTTTCTTTTTTATTTTTATATTTCCTTGAATATTAACTATAATGGCTTCTTCATAAATATTATATTGATTTAATAATTCTTGTGGAAAATCTATATTTAAAATAATATTGGATTTTGATAAACTTTTTCTTTTATTATTTGTTATAGTTATCATTATTCCATCTTCATCTAATATTTGATTTTCCATTTTTTTAAATAATTCTATATGATTTGTCACAATATTTACTCTTTTACAATTTCTAGCTATTTTCCTTATATTATATAAACTTGTTTCTGTTATTTTATTTATTAAAATTGATACTGAAAGTTCTTCTTCTTTTATTTTTTTTACTTTTGATATGTATTCAATAGTTTTATATGATAAGACTTCAAAAAGCCATTTTCCATCTACTATTTCTATATTATATGAGTTTAAGTAATTTGTATATAGAGGTTGCTCTTTTATTTTTTTGCTTATAATTACTTTATTACAATTTGCTATGTCTAAAATTTTTTTAGTTTTTATAGCTAGTTTATTTGCTTTTTTTATTTCTAATTTTTCTTCATCTATTGGTAATATTATTTTGTCTTGCTCTAATTTTAGGATATTAAACATTTTTGAAATTTTATTAGGCTTGTCACATTCTTGGATAAAAAACATATAATCACTCCTTGTTAAATTGTTTGTTTAATTATATGCATGAGATTGATTTATATGTTTCTTTTTAGCATATTACATCTCTTTTCAAGATTCCATTACTAATAATCCCTAATCCAATAAATTTCTTATTCGCGTCTGTATTTACATATATTCTATAAACACCATCTTTTTTATTACTTGTTAATTTAACACCATTTAAAAACAAAGATAACTTCCTACTATCTAATACTATTTCATCACTTTCTTTAAACAATTCTTCAATAGTTATTAGATTTTTATTTATAAATTCATAACTATTATCACTATTCTCAATTTCTTGCATAGTTATAGATTTACTAATATCAAACCTATCAACTTTAAGTCTATTTAGATTCAGCATATACCCCACTGTATCTAAAGATTTTGATATATCTTCACATAAACTTCTAATATATGTACCTTTTGAACAACTAACTTTTAATGTAATTTGTTGCTCTTTTTCATCAATATTTAATAAATCTAAAGAATATATTTCTATATTTCGTGGTTCTATTTCTACTTTTTCACCTTTTTTTGCATATTCATATAATTTTTTTCCATTAATTTGTATTGCCGAATACATAGGAGGTATTTGTGCCTGTTTTCCTAT